>CANGSR010000074.1 GCA_947456055.1 Chitinophagaceae bacterium | reverse complement strand
TGTGGCATTTTTCAACCCTAAAGGAAAGGGCAAATATGGGCTTATTGGTATATTTTTCATCCTACTTTCTGTTGTTTTTGGTTTACTGAAAACACAGGGTTTAATTATTGAATTTGTACCGATATTTATAGCTCTTTGTTTTATCTACTTCGCTATGTACCGCAAGAGTATTACCAATACTAAAACCATCGCAGCTAATGCTTGAAATCAGCACACCATATAGTTCTCGATTATCTTATAGGATTGAAGGTCAGGGGGCTGTAATCGTTTTATTACACGGATTCCCTGAGAGCGGCACTTTATGGCGTAAAGTGGTGGATAGCCTTTCTAAAAAGTTTAAACTAGTTATTCCCGATTTTCCGGGGAGTGGGGCGAGTTTGCTGGAGCGGGAAACCAGTCTTGAAGATATGGCGCATTGTGTAAATGCAATATTAGATCATGAGCAAATTGATAGGGCTGTAATAGCCGGGCACTCAATGGGTGGTTATGCAGGTTTTGCGATGGCTAATATATACCCGGAAAAAGTTGCGGGGTTGTGTGTTATACATTCCACACCGACAGCTGATGATGAAGATAGGAAGAAGATAAGGCTGAAGGCGATTGAGTTGTTGAAAAAAGGAGGCAAGACGGCTTTTGTTAGCCAGATGATACCTAATCTGTTCTCACCTAAAACGAGAACTAAGAATGCTGCCTTGGTGCAAGAGCAAACTGAATTAGCTTTGGAGATGCCGGAAGAAAGCATGATCAATTATTATCAGGCTATGATAGGCAGGGCTGATTATAGTGATTGGTTGCCAGATATTAAATGCCCGGTACAATGGATTATTGGCATTGATGACAGCCTTATCCCTTGTACGAAATTGCTGAAATTGAGTTATGTAGCCCCAATCAATTTTGTACAGGTTTATGCCGATTGTGGGCACATGAGTATGTTGGAATGCCCTGATAGGCTAATTAATGATTTGAGCGAGTTTGCGGAGTATTGTAAGTGATTATTTGTTTATATTTTCAATATTCCTGAATAACAGACCAT
This sequence comes from Chitinophagaceae bacterium, assembly GCA_947456055.1. GTDB lineage: Bacteria > Bacteroidota > Bacteroidia > Chitinophagales > Chitinophagaceae > Nemorincola. Next base: position 15,374 of record CANGSR010000074.1, on the reverse strand, counting down.
GTTGTTTTTTGAAAATCCGTTCCAGAATTGATTTAATTGGTAGAGGCGATTTGAATAGTGTTACCTCTTCAATTACTGTATAGCCATTTTCCTGGGTTAGATTAAATTGTATTTCGATTTTTGTGAACCTCATGATACAGGCAATCATAGTAATGTTTTTGTTTTCTATATCTGATACTATTGAGGTTTGATAAGTAAAGGTAATGGGAATTGGTCCCAGCTTTAGTTTTTCGAAGACCTTATAGGAGCCGTCAGTGTTTTTCGTTATTTTGAAGATGATAGGATGGACCGAAACGAACTTTTCATAATCGGATAAGTAGGTAAATACAATCGGTAATGACTGCTTTATTTTGAATGATAATGTCATGGGTGTAAAAGTTATGGCAAATCGCATTGCGATTAGTTTGGTTAGTATAGTGCGCAAATATATTTTATTCATATTAGGATCATCAAAAAAATATTTACTTTTTATTTGGCAAGCCGTAAAGGAGCCTTATGCGTAAATAAATCTATGACAGGATTTAAGAGTTTAATATTGTGGTTGGTTATCCTTCCTTCCAGTGTTTTTTCTCAGGCTATTGATAATACCTTGTGCTATAAAGCTATAGGTAGTAAGGACTATATAAGGCTGAATTATGAAAATGATTTTTTCTCAGCTACTGATATATACTATACCCAGGGTATAAATCTGGAATGGGTAAGTCCGGTTATTAAAAGGTTTCCTTTAGTTAAATTGCTTATTGTTCCTTTTAAAACAAATACCCAATATGGGATAGCAATAGAGCATGCAGGCTATACGCCTACCTGCATTAGCCATGATGAGGTTTTGTTAAATGACCGGCCATTTACCGCAACTTTACAATTGAAGACTTTTTCAATATCAATTGATACTATCTCAAAAAGAAGATTTTCATCAACCCTAAGTACCGGAGTTATAGGCCAGGCTGCAGGCGGAATGGAAATGCAAACATCAATTCATAGGTGGTTGCATAATATTACTCCACATGGATGGCCAAACCAGATTCACAATGATTTGGCATTGAATTATCAGGTGGATTATGAACAGCAATTAATAAGGGCAGGTAAGGTGTTTTCGTTAGATGGAGATGCAATAGCCCGGATAGGGACATTATCTGATAAGATAAGTGCCGGAGGCACGGTAATGGTAGGTTATTTTGAATCGCCTTATGGGCTTGGTAATAAGAATAGAAAGAAGGTGAATGTTTATTTGTATGACCATTTTCAAGCTGATGCAATAGGATATGATGCTACAATGCAGGGCGGATTATTTAATCATACCAGTCCATATACCTTACCGGAAAGTGCCATTAACTGGTTTGTAATTGAGAACAGGGCAGGATTTGTTATTAGCTGGCAAAATATTTACCTGGAATATTTCAGGACACAAATAACAAGGGAGTTTAGTAGAGGCAGACCACATGAATGGGGTGGAGTGCAGGTGGCTGTTGGATTTTGATGAAAAAAAAGAGGTCCCACTTTTAATAAAGTAGGACCTCTGATATTCTATTGAGACTAAAGATTAGGCATTCAATAATTTTTCAAGGGCAGTATCATAAGCGCCTTTCCAATCGTTTACATAACCCCAGCTTTCGTGGTCTATTATTATTTCTTTTTTGGCATTTACATGGCCGAGTTTTGTGAAAGGAGTTCCTTTTAATTCTGCTTCAAATAAGGCGTGTAAATCAGGGTTAACTGTTACTACAACCCTGCTTTGGCCTTCGCCAAATAGCTGTGCATCTTTTCTAAGTGCATCTGAAGTATGCAAGTTGAAACCTAGTCCAGTAACCATAGAGCATTCCAGCATGCAAGCAAATAAACCACCTTCAGAAATGTCGTGGGCTGATTTTACTAGTTTGCCACTTATTACCCTCTGAATAGTTTGCTGCAGGTTGTACTCTTCCTCCATTTCGAAATGTGGGGCCGGAGAATGGGTAACACCACATAAATGGTGGAGGTATTCGGAGCAATTGATATCATTGGAATTTGTGCCGACCAGGTAGATGGTATCACCTGCATGTTTGAAACCAATACTCATTTTTTGGTCTATTGATTCCAATACGCCTACCATACCAATTGTTGGGGTAGGGTATACAGGACCATCTTCGCTTTGGTTGTAGAAGCTTACATTACCACCTGTAACAGGGGTGTCGAGTTTGCGGCAAGCCACGCCCATACCCTGAATGGCATGCACGAACTGGTAATAAACCTCAGGATTATATGGATTACCAAAATTGAGGCAATTGGTAATAGCAACCGGTAGTCCACCACTACAAACAATATTTCTTGCTGCTTCACTTACAGCTATCATTGCGCCCTTGTAAGGGTCGGCAAATACATAACGGCTGTTGCAATCGGTAGTCATAGCCAGGGCTTTTTCAGTGCCATGAACACGCACGATTGTAGCATCGCTAGGTTCATTGGTCTGGGTATTACCGGTCATTACCATGCTGTCATATTGCTCATAAATCCACCTTTTAGAGGCGATATTGGGCAATTGAACCAGTTGCCATGCTACTTCCCTGCAATCAGCAGGAACAGGTATTGAATCTGGATTGAATTTCTTTATTTCTGCAAAGTAGGCTGGTTCCCTGTATTCACGGGTATAGATTGGGGCTCCACCACCAAGCACCAGGCTTTCGGCAGGTACATCGGCAACCAGTTCCCCATTCATGTAGTATTTCAGGTTAAGGTCTTTGGTAACCTCGCCTATCTGCACACAATGGATATCCCACTTGTCGAATATTTTTTCTACTTCAGCTTCCCTGCCTTTCTTCACCACTATAAGCATCCGCTCCTGGCTTTCGCTCAGTAGCATTTCCCATGGTTTCATATTGCTTTGGCGGGTAGGTACCTTATCCAGGTGTATAATCATACCATGCTCACCCTTGGCACTCATTTCACTTGTGCTACAGGTAATACCTGCAGCACCCATGTCCTGCATGCCTATCAGGGCACCGGTAGGTGTCATTTCGAGGCAAGCCTCTAATAGTTTTTTTTCTTCAAATGGGTCACCCACCTGAACTGACGGTAATTGCTCCGCACTGTTCTCGCTGATATCGGCAGAAGCAAAAGATGCACCACCAATACCGTCTTTACCGGTAGAAGCACCAACAATGAATACAGGGTTGCCTTCGCCATGCGAAGTTGCAGAAACAGTTTGACCAACTCTTACTACACCCACACTCATGGCATTCACCAGAGGATTGGTTTGGTAGCAACTTTCATAGTAAACCTCACCGGCAACGGTAGGTACACCAAAGCAGTTGCCATAATGGCCAATGCCCTTTACCACACCTTTGATTAGCCAGCGTGTTTTGGGATTGTCCACCTTGCCAAAACGGAGTGAGTTGAGGGAAGCAATAGGCCTTGCGCCCATTGTAAAAATATCGCGGTGGATACCACCTACGCCCGTAGCGGCACCCTGGAAGGGTTCGATAGCAGAAGGGTGGTTATGAGATTCAATTTTAAACACGCAACCCCAGCCATCGCCTATATCTACCAAACCAGCATTTTCCTCACCAGCTTTCACCAGTAGTTTGTCGCCGTCACGGGGCAGGGTTTTGAGCCATGTAATACTGTTTTTATAGCTACAATGTTCGCTCCACATTACGGAGTACATAGCAACTTCAGTGAAATTGGGTGTGCGGCCCAGTATTTCTTTTATCTTTTCAAATTCTTCTTCGCGAAGTCCCAGTTTTGTAGCTTGTTCGAGAGTGGCTTGCATGCCGCAAAAGTACAATTTTTTGGATTGATGTATCGTATGAAACAAATACTATGTATAGTTCAAAAAGAAATAAATTTGAGGCTAGTTTTATATTATCCCCTCCCTTACCAAATCATGTACATGCAAAATGCCGGCATATTTGCCGTTTTTAGTGACTATTAGTTGGGAGATATCGTGCTTTCTCATTAGGGCAAGGGCTTCGGTAGCTAGTTCGCTGCCTTCTATAGATTTGGGATTTGGGTTGAGGATGTCCTTTGCAAGTAGATTGGCAGGAGATTCATTTTTTCCCAGCATACGGCGCAGGTCGCCATCGGTAATGATACCTATTAGTTCGCCATTGTTGAGCACAGCTGTTGCACCCAGGCGTTTGCCCGAGATTTCAAAAATGATTTCCCTTAGGCTGCTTTCAGGGCTTACAATTGGTAATTGGTTTTGATCGCTCATATCAGCTACCCTAAGGTAGAGACGTTTACCCAGTGCGCCACCTGGGTGGAAACGGGCAAAATCTTTTTCGGTAAATCCTTTTATGCTCAGTAAGCAAACTGCCAGTGCATCACCCATTACTAACTGGGCTGTAGTGCTTGTGGTTGGTGCCAGATTATTAGGGCATGCTTCTTTTTCAACAGTACTGTTTACAAATATGTCGGCATTGGTAGCCAGATAGGAAGTACTATTGCCGCTAAGGGCAATAACAGGATTGCCAAAGTTTTTGATAAATGGCACTAGTACTTTTATTTCGGGGCTATTGCCACTTTTGGAGATAATAATCACCACATCACCAGGCTGAATCATACCCAGGTCGCCATGGATAGCATCGGCGGCATGCATAAACAGGGCGGGTGTACCGGTAGAATTAAAGGTAGCTACCATTTTTTTGGCTATAACAGCGCTTTTGCCAATACCCGATACTACAACACGACCTGTTGCCTCATGAATAGTTTTAACGGCTTTTACAAATTGCTCATCTACATATTGCAGTAGATTGCTTACTGATTCAGCCTCTAATTTTATAGTATCTATTGCCTGTTTGATTACACTATCCGGAGAAAACATAGTGCAAAGGTAAATTATTAATGATAATAGAGGTGGCTATAGGTGAAGGGATTAAGTACCATAAATGGACGTAATTAATATTAAATGTTTTTTGCAAACCTGTATCCCGCCGTGGCGGGGCAAAGTCATTAATCTGGAATATCTTTGCTACAAACCGATAGCCCCGCTGGGGCAATATGCAAATATTGGATATATCCTTGAGTTTGACACGGTTTTGATTTAAAGTATTGATTATCAATATCTACTCTTTAGATGTTCTCTCTACATATTGATGCGGATATATTTTGAATGCTATTTACCCAAAAGCAATTTGATATAAAACCAGGGCTTTTGCAATGGTTTTCTCTGTTCGGGGTCAGTAAGCATATAATTGAGGTTGGTTCTGAAATCTGGGTTAGTATTGGCTTTCTTTACCAGATGATTAATTACAACCGGGTATTTGGCCCATTTCTGTATATTGGTACTTATTTTAATTTCTTCGCCTATATTTTCAAAAAGAGTTTTGTCGTACAGGTCGTGGAAGAAAGATTTGGTATAGTTTTTTTGCTGTTCAGCTTTTCTTATAGCTTCGGCAGCATGCATGCCACTTATCAGGGCATTGCCTATTCCTTCTCCGCTGAAGGTATCCCCTAGAGCAGCGGCATCGCCTACCAATATGAAGTGGTCTCCAGATATGGGCTGCTGTTTCCAAAGGGACTGGCAGTCGTATTTTTGTAAAGGTCCTACCATTTTTGCATTACTAAATCGCTCAGATAGGAGGGGATTGCCTTTAATCAGGTTAGCCAATAGCTCTTCAGGTGTGTTTTTCTTATTCTTTTTCCAGCTTTCGGGTACACGGGCTCCTACATTGGTTAGTCCTCCAGGCATAGGGAAAATCCAAAGGTAGCCGGGTGATATATCTTTAATGAAATGCAGTTCTATGTAATTGTCTTTGTGCAAACCAGTTACACCTTCGAAGTATCCCCTTAACCCAATTGCCTCAATGGCACCCAGGGTAGATTTGGGTAAGAAATTTTTCCTAACCTTGCTTTCATCTCCATCGGCACCTACTATTACCCTGCCTGTGATGGTATATTCTACTTCATCACATACAATTTCGAGGGTTACTTTCCCGCCACTGATATCCATTTTCTTGATTTCAGCATTGGTAAAACGCCTGCAAAGTGCAGATTGCATTTTATTATGCATGAAATGGTTAAAATCGGAGCGAGGGATAGAGTAGGCAGGAGCCAGGGCATTTTTGATGGCTTTTAATTCGAAAGGGATATCAATACCTGCATTGTTGGGTGCGCTGAATTTAATTCCCCAAACGGGTAGGGATATTGATTTGTCTCTTAATACTTCGTGAAGCCAGTCGGGGTTTACCCTATCTATTACCTGATGCGATTTGTAGCTGAAAGCACATCCAATAATATTTTCAGCCTCTGATGTATTGGTATCTATTACGATATGTGGTACTCTTGCTTTGGTGAGGAATAAAGATGTGGTAGCACCTGCCGGATCGGAGCCAATGATAATTGCAGCTGTTTCCAATTTTTGGTTATCCATAATCCTTTATGCTTTTTTATACATCGTCCCTAACGCAAATATAATCCTTATCTCTTTATTTATCCCTAACTATAATTAGTGTATGTTACTTATTTTTTGTTAGAGAATGGAATATGTGGTTGCCTAAAAATGAGGTTATTTGGCACGAAAAGGTACAGGCAACAAGTTGAAAGCCTGAATGGGAATTAATAAAAACGAGAAAGGAACTATTTTAAATAAACAGAAGCTGAAATTTATGCCTTAATCCTCTATAGTAACTCTGCGTGATGTGCCAAAGCTGACATACATATAGAGGTACATCATGCGAGAAAGGCGCATCAAGTAGGGCTGGCAAAGTAAAACTATTGCAGTACTGCTGCCGAGGTAGTAAAAAACACTATTGTCTTTATAAGATAAACCGAAAATGGGCCAATACCACAGGAGGTTGAGGAAAAACAGAATCATGGTCAAGGCATAGTTGATGCCACCACCATTATTGCTTTCCGATTTCATTTTTTGTCCGCATATTTCGCATTCGTCTTTAAGTGCGAGGCACTTTCCGAGTGGGAACATACTCTTATTGAGGAAGACTGAACTTTTCCTGCAACTTGGGCATTTCAAGAGGAACATTGCAGGAAGCAACATCGGTTTGTGAGAAGAAGACGCCATTTGCCTGCAAATTTAATTTATTTTTCAGATTTATGAGGGGTGTAGGTTGTAGATAAAATTATGGGGTTGTTATAGAGTTTGTTTTGATGCTAGCATAATGCAGGTAGCAATGGGTGATAGGTGAAATTTATTATTCGATCTTATTGCCCTTCATGCGACCCATGGCGATGCAATGGCTAAATTATTGTGCCCTTATCAGGGGGGCGAACGCTGTAAATAAATATTGGAAGAAACGTTAAGTAAATTTGTTTTAGTCTGAAATACTTATTTTAATGACATGGTATTTCTATTCTAAAACTTTCCTAATTTGCTCCATAAACCCTCTGCCCTATGCTGAGAATTACTGTGCTTTTTTGGGTGTTAATTAACCTGTCCCTATCCTCTTGTGGGCAGGGAACTCTTGTAAATCCGGCAGGGAAGAATTTAAAGGATAGAATTTTGCCACCTTTAGGGTATACCAGGTTGGCTGAAAAGGACGGGTCTTTTGGAGCTTATCTGAGGGTATTGCCATTAAAGCCTGATGGCTCTCCTGTGCATTTTTACAATGGACAAATTAAGGATAAAAGGGGAGTATATATGGCTGTGGTGGATATGCCTATAGGCAATAAGGACCTGCAACAATGTGCTGATGTGGTAATGCATGTGCGTGCTGAATACCTGTTTAGGACGCACAAAGAGGAGCTGATTCATTTTACATTTACCAATGGTTTCAAGGCACCATATAGTAAGTGGAGGGAGGGGTATAGGATTGTGGTGAAAGGGAATAATGTGGAGTGGGTGAAAAAGGCTGCTCCAGACAATTCGTTTGCCAGCTTTACCCAGTATATGGATTATGTGTATGATTATTGTGGTTCCCTGTCGCTATCTAAGGAGTTGAAAAAGGTAACTATACAAGATATGCAGCCGGGTGATGTTTTTATAAAAGGGGGCACACCGGGCCATGCTGAAATTGTGCTTGATGTGGCGGTAAATGCTGCGGGGAAAAAGGTGTTTTTATTGGCCCAGAGCTATATGCCTGCGCAGGAAATGCAGGTGTTACAAAACCCTAGGAATGGCAGCCTAAGTCCATGGTATGAGTATAAGGAGGGCGATGTAAAAATTACCACACCCGAATGGGAGTTTTTTCCAGATCAATTAATGCGTTTTGAAGATAAGTAGATGAATAGTAAAATGAGATTGATATGGGTACTGTTAATTATGGTTTGGGGGAATGCGTTGCATGGCCAGCAGGGTAGTGGGAATGTTTGCATTGAATTTAATACCCTAAATACCAAAATACGGGACCGGAAAATAGATAAGCCCAATGCACTGATAGCCATTCAGGAATTGTTGCCACGAGTTAAGGAATATTATTATAAGCATGGTGGTACTGATGACCCCGATAAAACCTGGTACTTCCCTTTGCAGGGCTATTCGGCTAAATCGGCAGGTGGGGTAAATGGGAGTGGGTATATGGCGATTGGGTATGATTATTTTGATGGAAATAGGCATGGCGGACATCCTGCGCATGATTTGTTTATCAATGATAGAAACCAGGATTGCCTGGATAATAAAACCCATAAACCGGTGGATGTAATATCTGTTTCTAATGGTATAGTGGTGGCTACTGAGGCGGTATGGGATAGTAACAGCGTGCAAAGGGGAGGGAAGTATATTTGGGTTTATTCACCCGGAAAAAATAGCTTTTTTTATTATGCGCATAATTCGGCCCTGTTTGTACAACCTGGGACAATTGTGAAGGCCGGTGAGAGGATAGCTCAGGTGGGCCGCACGGGTATGAATGCCTATAAGAAACGTTCGCCCACACACCTGCATTTTATGCAGTTGGTGCTTGATGCGAATATGTACCCAAGGGCAGTAAATTGTTATGAGGCGCTGAAAGGAAGTAAGGTAAAGTAATTGAAATGGGTGATCTACATTTCATAACATACCTGGGCATAGGCTACCTCACCAGGCATTGGGGGGTGTAGTTTTTTTATCGCAACTCTGATTTTTTGGGTGAATTCAAATTTGATTTTGAGGGCAGTATGTATGTTGTAAACAAGCGTTTCTAATAACTGGGCTTCTTTGTGGAATACTTCGGTTACGATAGATTTGATTAGGGTATAGTCGGCATAGGGCCAGGGTTGGGTGTCTGGTAGCCAAAGGTCTACATCAATAAGAAAAGTATTCCCCAAAATATGTTCCTGTGGGTATAGGCCAATTGGTGCATATAGCTTTATGCCATGTAGTGATACGGTGAGCATTCTTTTGATTTGTTATTAGTTGGTGGTTCAGAATTTTCGGGATTAGAAACGTGCATTGATGGTATAGGAGTTTTCCAATACCTCAAACCTTCTGGGGTCGGGTACATAGGTGTTGAGGTCGAAAACCGAATACCATCCCGGGGTGCCGCATGTGCTGGTATGGTGGGCTGTACCTCCTTTGTTGCTACTCACAACATATAATAGCCCATCCTGCTCATCAACGGCCATGTCATGGGGTTGGTTGAAATCGCCATATAAGATCTTGTCTATATGCAGGGTATTTATATTGATAATATAAATTGAACCTATACAGCCTGGGTTGGTGTTGTTGTTATCCTGCATGCATGCTACATAGAGCAGGTTTTTAGATTCGCATATGGTCATTTCCTGCGGGAATTTGCCAACTGGTATTGCTGCAATAAGTGTGTCTGTTTTAGCGTCCATTACCCTGATCTCATTAGTGTTTTGGCAGCTTACAAAATACCGTGTGTAATCTGGCGACATTTCAATTTGGTGGGGGTCTGGGGTGCTGCCAGGTATACTGCTGTAGGTGATGGGTTTATTATCGATAGAGATTTGCTTAAAATGAGGCCTGCCGCTTGTGAACCAGTATTTATTGATGATATTGCCATTTTGCAGGCTGGCAAAAAACGTATCGAATGTGGCATTGGCAGCAACGCCATGAGGGTAGGCAAAAATACTGGAAGAGGTTACTGATTTTGACGGTATCAATGACATGTCATTGGTGTTCACAGCTTCCAGGTATCCATTTGCCTGAAAGCCTGTAGCTAATATCTGGCTATTATCGGGTGATACAATTACTATACTCCATTGGCCATTACTGCCAGAAGTTACAGAACCTACATTGGCTGTCCCTACTACCTTATCTGAATCAGTATTGATTTTTTGCACCCAGCTACCCTGATAGAATGGGACATATACATTGCGGCCATCATCGGAGGCCTCAATATCATGTGCGGCATAATTTTTGGCATCACCTACCGGGATATAGCGCATGATTAGTTTCGTCTTAGCATCAACCACCGCAACCTGGTTGCAAGCCGAGGAATGGGCAATATATATTTTTTGGCGGGTGGTAGGATTATCTGAAAAGGCAATACGGCCATTGGCATCAGGGGCACCTGCATCTATCCAGTTTTTTATAGTCAGGTATTCTGCCTGGGTAAGGGCAGCCATAGGATTTGAAGTGGTACTTAAAGGCATTCTTGGTACTGATACCAGACCATTGCTTTCTAAAGTATTGATATAATACATCAAAGGGCTGTATTGGGAGGCATAGGGAATAACTGCCGATCCATATATGTAGCCATTAAAAAGGTGATCCCAGGAGTCCAGCCTTAATTGGGCGGCATTCATATAGCTGGCAGCATTATGACAACCTGTGATAGCGCATTTGGCTGTGAATATTTTACCTACGGCTGCTGGGAAATTGCTGGTATCGGGCTCGGGTATTATTTGCACTTTGTGGGTACAAGAGGTATTCCACATTAGAGCAATAATAAACACAGTAATTATTATAGAAACATAGCGGTTCATCTGTCAACTTTGAGATAAAGTTATGTAAGATTGGTGAAAAGGGAGGTTCATTTAGATAAACTAAATGGCAAATTTGTTTTATTAAAATAAAAATGCCCGGAACGAATCCGGGCATGAGGCAATTATTGATTCATTAAAACATTATTTCACTGCTGCGTCTTCTAATAATACATCGAAGAAGTAACCATAGCCCAAGTCTTTATCAAGTGCTACTTTACCTTCCAATGTTACCACGTCCCCAATTTTTACTTCGTTGGAGGTTGTTACGGTAAGGTCGAATTTACCTTTAAAATCAGTTCCGTCCTGGATGTGTATCCAGTTTTTGCCCATTACACCGGGTGTGTATTTGGTTACCTGGCCTTTTACTTTTACTATTTTACCACCCATAGATGCTTTGTCGGCAAATAATTTGGCAATAGTAATGCCGCCCTTAGCTGCTTCTACTTTTACTTCTTTTTTCTCTATGGTTGGTGCCTTTCTTGTATACCCCTCACCTGTAGCACCACCCTGGTCTTGCGCGGTGGCGGCTGCTGTATTATCGGTTGTGCCGGTAGGGGCAGGGTTTGTATAGCCCTTGTCTGATTTTACAACTGCATTGCTATTAGGTTCTGTATTTATCTTTTCGAGCAATATTACTGTTTCAAAAACCCTGTGTAGGTCTTTGCTTTCAAACTTCTTCATTTCTATACCACCCTCATAATAATAGGTGTCACCAGCTTTTGCTGCTATACTTGGCACAGCCAACCATACATCCTTATTATCTTCTTTTGCATTCAGGTAAGTATACTCACTGGCCTGAACCACTTCAGTAACTACTACCTTATGGAAGTTTCCCGTAACTGCCGTGCTTGTAGCTGATGAAGTTGTTTTAGTATCACCACCTGACTGGCATGAAGTAAGTGTGATACAAAATAGAGCAATACCTAAACTTAGAACTTTTACCTGCATATATTCGAATTGATTTTAGAACTTATTTGTACGCTTTGTTATTGAATTTATTCTGATTGCAATATTAGCCCAAACACCAAAACTGGCTAATGAGGTTAGTCATTAATGAAAATGATTAAGGTCAGCAAATTTCAAGCCCATCAGAGATAGTTTTGTATGGCAATTTGGTATGTTCTATCCTGTGGCTTTGCCTTAAACAGGAGTATTATATCCGAAATTTGGTTGAGCATGTTGTTTTGAATTCCCCAATGCTTTTCAATAGCAACAAATATAGTGTGAAAAATAAAGGAATGGCTGTTCGTAATTATTATATCATTGTTTTTTTATCCTTGCTGTTATTAGCCCTGCCGGGTAAGACAGACGGTAAAGCCATAGGTAATGATAAGGACCATCAGCCATATGTAGCATGGGTAAGCCAGTTCCCGGCACAGCAGGTGGTGGAAAACAAGAAGAATACTATTAAAAAGATTTACGAATTTCTGGTTCAGAAAGGAAAGGAAAAGAAGATAGGGAGGCCAATTTCGGTAGTGGCCAATAGCCCTTCTAATTACTGGATAATAGACCAGGGTGGCAAGGCAATATACTATATGGACAACAAGAAGGCCCATCAACCTTCATGTTTCAGAAATAAGGAGGATTATTTTACCTCATTGGTGGGTGGTTGTAAACTACCTGATGGGCGGTTAATGTTTAGTGATTCTAAATTGAACCAGGTATTTATTATTAGTGCCGACCAGAAGAGCCTTTCAACACTTGGTGACACCCTAACTTTTAGCCAGCCTACCGGCATTGCCTGGAATCCAGCCACCCATGAATACTGGGTTGTTGAAACCAGTGCCCACAGAATAGCTGTAATAAACGATAAGGGGAATTTGGTTAAGCATATTGGTGGAAGGGGAGATGGGGAAGGGCAATTTAATTTTCCCACTTCTATTTGTATAGATAAAAATGGTGATGCTTATATAGTAGATGCTATGAACTATAGGGTGCAGATACTGAATAAGGCAGGCCAGTTTATTACAAAGTTTGGTGAGGCGGGTGATGCTTCCGGCACATTTGCCCGTCCCAAGGGCATTTCTGTAGATACTTATGGCCATATATATATTGCAGATGCTTTGTTTCATGTAGTGCAAATTTTCGATCGTGCAGGCACATTTTTATACAGTTTCGGTAGCCAGGGGCGGGAAAGGGAACAGTTCTGGATGCCAGCAGGGTTATTTATAGATGAAAATAATTTTATTTATGTGGCTGATAGCTACAATTCCAGAGTACAGGTATTTCAGTTAATAAATGGAAGTTAGAAATGAAAAGCATATTTATATATATATTGTTTAGTATGTTCCTGATGCTTTCATTAGCAGTACAGGGACAAAGTATAGCTACATCGAAGCATAATTTATCAGCCAGCGGGCCAGGTACTATAAAGGCAACCAGCGAAAATGAGGTATGTGTATTTTGCCATACCCCACATAATGCCCGCACTACAGGGCCGCTATGGAATAAGAGGGATCCCGGTGCAAGCTATACTTTATATTCAAGTTCAACTATGAATGCCGTACCCGGGCAGCCAGATGGATCTTCAATTATGTGTCTTTCATGCCATGACGGAACTATTGCCCTTGGTAGTGTATATAGTAAACCTGCCATGATCAGTTTTAGTGGAATAGGCGGTATGCCAGTAGGTTCATCAAATCTGGGAACCAACCTTGCTGATGACCATCCCATATCATTTGAATATAATGCTACAATAGTTGCAGCCAATGGACAGTTGAGGGCTCCGGCAGCAATTACACCGCCAGTATCTCTGGACAGGAACAATAAAATGCAATGCACCAGTTGCCATGATGCCCATGATAATACAAATACTAAATTTTTGGTAACAAGTAACCAGAATTCAGCGCTTTGTTATAGCTGCCATGATAAGGCATACTGGGGGGCAAGTACCCATGCCACCTCTTCAAGAACATGGAATGGTGCGGGGGTAAATCCGTGGTTGCATACCAGTTTCACTAATGTTGCAGACAATGCCTGTGAAAATTGCCATGCCCCACACTCAGCTGGCGGCCCGGTAAGGAATCTTAATTACCAGAATGAAGAAGATAATTGCCTCAATTGCCATAGTGGTTCTGTAGCTACTAAGAATATTCTTAACGAGTTCACAAAGTCTTATAAGCACAATATTTATGGATATACAGGTGTGCATGATGAAAATGAAAATCCATTAACTATGACCAAGCATGTGGAATGCATTGATTGTCATAATCCGCATGCTGTAAATAATAGTACAGCAACCGCACCAAATGTAAAAGGCGCAAATATTGGAGCCAGTGGGGTTGATATGCTGGGTCTTGCAGTGAAACCAGCCCAATACGAATATCAAATTTGTTTTAAATGCCATGCCGATAATAATACGGTATTGCCTTATACCCAGCGTTACAGGGGGGTAGGGAATATGAGATTGAATTTTGCCACTACCAATGTATCTTACCATCCGGTGGAGGCCGCAGGTACTAATCCAATAGTGACTAGTTTGTTTGGGCCATACACTACCTCAAGTAAGATTTATTGCAGCGATTGCCATGGTAGTGATGGTGTGGGTTCACCAGCAGGGCCTCATGGGTCTAATAATGTTGCCATATTGAAATATGCCTACGATACAGCACGGTTTCCTATGCTTGGTGCAGGTTGGAGTGCCACCGATTTGAGCATGCACTGGCCATTATGTTTCCAATGCCACAATGTTTCGGCAGTTACCACACAGCATACGGCAATTTCAGGCGGGCACTTTATGAAATATGTGGGCTGTAATACCTGCCATGACCCACATGGATATGATGGTACACCCGGCGTAAATGGAGGAAATTCGGCATCGGCATTCGAGCGTTTACTCAATTTTGATACGTCAGTAATCCGTCCAAACCCGGTAAATGGTAAGATGATAGACATTCCTAACCGGAAATGCTACTTCGTATGCCACCAGGCCCCTTCAGGTACAGGTGGTGTGTACCATGTACACCTAAGTACTGGTTCCAGCTTCTAATTCCAGAGTCATTTTTCGCTATTGCCAGTATGATTTTGGTCATATCAGGACTATGTATTTAAATATTGTATGTTTTGTTTTATTTTTAATTCGTTTTCGGCAGCCGCATTCTTTATTTAGGAGTAATGTAGATTCCAGGTTCTAAATTACTCCCTAATTATTTGGAAATCATCTAGTTATATTTTGTATTTATTTTGGCCATTATTATTTTCTGTTTAAAAACAGGGGAAAATAATGGCTATTTTATTTTAACTTTTTTTTGGATTTTCAATTGTCACAGCTAAGTCATGAAGTTTGCGAAAACACAAAAAATCGGCTGACTTAGGTCATTGCCCACCCTTGCTAACTGGTCTACTTTTGGGTTATTGATTTATTATTAACAATTAAAAACAGGAAATATTATGAAAATCAAAAAGCTAGTTTTGCTAAGTTTCATACTACTTGGACTTACACCGCTACTCAGAGCCCAGCAGATCAGAGGGTCTCATCACGATTTTACTACCTCAGGAAAGGCTACCTACAACTCTACAGGGGAGCTTTGTATTGTATGTCACGCTCCTCACGGAACCGACCCTACAGCAGTTCCATT
>CANGSR010000073.1 GCA_947456055.1 Chitinophagaceae bacterium | reverse complement strand
GGTGGGCTGTGGGGCTTTTGTTCTTTGAATGCCTGTCACAGACAGGCTTATTTGGGCAGACACGAGTGATCCTTCGGAACACTCGCGCCAGAGGAGACCCTTGCAAGTAACCAGACCAAGGGAGACCCTTGGCCTAGTGAATTTTTATAAAATGATGAGGGAGCCCCAAAATTATTTAGGACTCCCTCATCATTTTATTTTATGATTTCAATTTAAATCTACTCCACCACTTCCTTAAACGAAATACCGTAATGGGCTAATTCAGTAAGTACAGGCCTATAGACCGAAACCATGTTGGGTAGCAATACTCCTGTAGGTGGTACAATCTTTTTATTGAGTACCATTCGGGCTAATATGCCCATTGGCAGGCCTACGGTTTTGGCCATGGCTGAATGGTCCCTGTTTTCGCCCTTTATTACCATTGAGCTGATTACTTTTATCTTCCTGCCCTTGTGCATGTATTCTATCTCATGCTGCATCACCACCATGTCCTTGTCTACTGTCTCCAGTTTCCATTTATCAAGCAGCAATTCAAGCAATAAATCAGCCGAAGTTGTGGTGGCAGGCATTAATGGTATATCATCAAAAAAGCCCAGCCATTTCAACATTGAAAATGCCTTGTCGTCTTCTGCTATGCCCATTTTGGTTGCTAGGTAGGTAATAAAGTTACCATTACCAGTATAACCCGATTTTTTCTTCAACCAGTCGGTATAAGTCATACCACGAGTATCAAACTGGTCGTCCTGGTCGGTAAGGCCATTAACTACAAACACCTGCCAACCCTTGCAAAATGATGGATGGCGTAATGTAGCCCTCAAAAATGTTTGTATATCCGGCACATCGTAAATATCCAGGTAGCGTGATGAATCCCTATTGGGATACCAGGCCAGTTGGCCTATTTCATCCACTTTTATCTTTTTGTTGTGCTCAAACATTTTTTCGTAAGGCACTTCCACCTGCTTGCCCTGGTAAAGGTATTTTGCCCCGCCCATGCCTGCAGTAATAATATTCTTGGGATTCCAGGTAAACTTATAATGCCATGGATTATTATCGCTTTCTGGGGCTACAAGGCCACCACAATACGATTTAAAGCTGGTAATGATGCCAGACACCCTTTGTATACCATGTATCAGTTTATTAGCCGTCATATGGTCGATACCCGGGTCTAGCCCCATTTCGCACATAAACATCAGGCCGGCTTTTTTTACTGCCTCATCCATTTCCTTTATCTCTTCAGATATGTAGGACGATGTTATCAGGTTTTTCTTATGCTTCAGACACTCCCTGGCTAGCAGTATATGAAGATGCGGAGGCATTAATGATATTACAATATCGGCCCGCTTCACCAATTGCTCCCTGGTTGCGGGTTTTGTAATGTCCACTACCGCAGCTTCTGCATATGGACTGTCTCCTATTTTTTCTGCAATGTTATTGGCATCGCTATCGGCTACAATTACCTTCCATTTATTTCTTGGAGCATGAGTTAAAAAGAAATGAATCAGATAAATGGACGACTTCCCCGCACCGGCAATCAGAACTGTTTGCATAATAAATTGTCAAAAAACTGTAAAAATAATACAAATACTACCTCAAAAGTAATAGTATTGCAGAGAATTTTCATAGCATAATTATACCTTATTTTTTTACGAATACACTAATACATTTATAACATGAATTCAATATGGAAAAATAACGCTATTGATATTAGCACTCTAAATGAGCTATCTAGGAACACAATGGCCGAACATCTTAATATTTTATTTACTGAAATCGGACAAAATTGTCTTATTGCCACCATGCCTGTAGGCCCAAATACGCACCAGCCAAACGGATTGCTTCACGGGGGCGCTTCTGCAGCTTTGGCCGAAACCGTGGGAAGTGTTGCTTCAACGCTGATTATAGATAGCGAAAAACAAACATGTGTAGGAATTGAAATAAATTGCAATCACCTGAGGTCGAAGAAGACTGGATTAGTAAAAGCCACAGCCGAACCTCTACACATTGGTGCGACCACCCATATTTGGGATATTAAAATACGTGACGAAAAAGAAAAACTAATATGCGTAAGCCGATTGACTGTTGCGGTGCTTAAAAAACCAGTGTCTCTAAAGTAAAGTTACGGTATATATTTGTTTAAATATATGATATTTAGACCCTGATTAAGCCCCAAAATTAAAGGGTTGATGCATAAATCACCAACCCTTTAATATATTCTAACAATAATATCCTCTACTTAGCAAACCTCAATACCACCGAAGTTTGGTGGTTTGTAAGCCTCACCAAATAAATCCCTTCAGAAAGTACAAGATTATTGATTGATTTCAATTCTGTACCCTTACTCCAAATGTCAGTATAAATTTCCCTACCGGCAGCATCATAAATACCGATATTCAAATTTTCATCGAGTAATTCAGTCGCAAATAATTTCAATGAATTGGCATTTGTAAAGGAAACACGGTAATCATTTATCTTATTGACTCCCTGAATTGTGAGTGGGCTAAATGCATATGGAGAAGAATAGCCCGGACAACCTGCAGAATCTACTAATACCGTATAGGTACCTGTACCAGGGAAGGAATAGCTATTAGTGGTAGCACCTGCAATAGGAGTAGTGCCATTATACCACTGATAGCTGGTATATGCACCAGAAACACTTAAGGTATGCCCCGACACAGTAATGGTTGGATGGGGAGTTGGGATAATAGTAACTGTGTGCGTAGCAGTATATGAAGTACCACTATGGTATACAGTCAATGTCATATCATGTGTACCTGGGGTTGAAAAACAAACGGTATCGATATTACCATGAGGATGGGCGATGGTTACACCTGGCATTGACCATGTTAAACTATCTATAGCGCCTGAACTTGTATTGGTGAAAATAATACAACTATCCTGGCAGGTAGTTGTAAGATTAGTAGTAAAGGCAGCAGCAGTAGTAGTAGTTGATGAACTAAGCGAAATGCTGTCTATTGCTACAGAGGGGTCGGTTCCCACCCCATCATCATTATTTACCCACCTAAATGCTATTTTCACATTAGGATTATTATCAGCACTTGAAGGTAGTGGGTAAGAATAATGTGTCCAATAACCCTGTAATGGGCATATAGGTAATGTTTTAGCAGGATTAACCAGTAAACTCCAGGTAAGCCCTGCATCGGCTGAATAGTAAACCGAAGCGTCATCATTGGTAGTTTCACCAGCCTCTATGTAGTAAAAACTCATAGTAATGGTATACTTGCCTGTGCAGTTAATAATAGGAGAAATAGCCTTTCTATCAGTATTGGTACAATATAATATTCCACAAAATCCACCTGCATCATAGGATGCGCCCAAATCACCGGCAGAAACAAGACTAGATGGATTGGATCCAATATGTAAGGTAGCACCAGTGGCAGTGGTTGAGACTGCAGCACAACCAGTACCACAAACACCGGTAGTATGGCCATTTTCGGCACAGCTTACATACCAAATATTAGGCTGGTCACCTTCGGTGCCAACTGATTGGGTCCAGGCACCATTAGGTCCTACATAGGCGGTCACTAGCATACCTGAAGTACTCCCACTTTCGAAATTCTCGACCCAGAATCTCTGGCTATAACCCAGATAAGAGGTGCATAATACTAGTGCAATTGCGAATAAAATTTTGTTCATATTTCTGTGTGTTTGTATAAAAGTACAGAAATTTCGATATAAACAAATTAAAAAGTAAAAAGTAAAAATTAAAAAGTAAAAAACGGCAGGAAATTAAAAGGTAAAAATTAAAAAGTCAAAAGTCAAAAGTCAAAAGTCAAAAGCCTTGCGGTGGAAGCAAGAAATTGTAATTCATTAAATTAACAGGCAAAAACAACTACTCCACACCATCTACCTCTATATCATCATTTTCATCAACATTCAATACATGAAAAAGCCTATGGACCGCCGGCGCTAAAATAAAACCGATATTGGTAATGAATGCCACCCCACTGAAAAGAGCGTATAGGGAAGAGAATATCTTGCCCCAAAAATTCTTTACCTCAGCCACAGGGCCCATACCGCTTAATATCATGGAGGCATTGTGAATTGCGTCAATCCAACATATATGGGCTATATAGTGGTAGCCCAGGATACCAATCATCAGGCATACAAATAATATGGCAGAAGCCACTAAAAGATTTTTCAAAACCCTTTTGTAAAACACCTTAAATGGTGCCAAAGGCTTATGTTTGTTTTCGTACAATTTTTAAGTCAAAATTAAAAATTAAAAATTAAAAAGCCTCGCAGGTAGTCAAAAAGTTAAAAGTCAAAAAAGCCCCGGAATGTAACACAGTATTACAAATACATTTTGATTCCAATTCAAAAACATACTTGAATCAGAAAATCAGATTATCTACCGCCTACTCCCTACAATGCCTGTATTCTACTTTCTACTATCGACTCCAAATCAATGGCACTTGAAATACTCAAATGGTTCTTTGCAGCTGAGGCATTTATATAGGGCCTTGCAGGAGGTTGGGCCAAAGTTACTCACCAGTTCGGTTTCTGAATGCCCACATCTGGGGCAACTCACTATTTCTTCTTCAAATAAGGCTAAATCTTTAAATACCTTCCTATTTGGAGGTGCTATGCCGTATTCTTTTAGCTTCCTTTTGCCATTTTCGGTCATCCAGTCGGTAGTCCATGCGGGATTTATTTGCTGTTCTATAGTTAGGTTTTTCACACCATGCCCTGCCATTACCATTCTTATTCCCATAGCTATTACATCCATTGCCGGACAGCCGCTATAGGTAGGGGTGATGGCGATTCTAACATATTGATTATTTTCGGGGCCGCTTATTTCCACATTTCGCACTATGCCTAAATCTAGAATGGTGAGCACTGGTACTTCGGGGTCTGTAACATCACTCAGCCAATCCATTATTTCTTCTGTGGTCATAAAATAATTTGTCCGTTTTTCTGTTCTATATTAGCAGACATTAAAGTTAAATCGAAATTCCATCAAAAAGAGCATATACATACTCCTTGCACTACTAATACTACCATTATCAGCCTCTATAGCACAGGGATTTAGTTCAGTTTCGTTTTATGTATGTGCCCACCAGGACGATTGGCAATTATTTATGGGCACCAATGCCTTTAATGACATTCACGATTACGATGAAAAACAACCTATGCCTAATGGAAAAAAAGTAATTATTATTTATACTACAGCAGGTGACCTTAACGATGATGACGATAGCAAAACCTGTAATTGTAAAGATGCCCATGACACCTTAAACATCCACATACCTTATTGGAAAGTGAGGGAATCTGGCGCAAGGAATTCCACACATCTTGCAGCATGTAGAATTGGCGGGTGGGGTCCATCAATACCCTACCCCGAATACACTACTGCCATGTTCCACGACCATAATATAACCAGGTATGAATATAAAAACACCATAAGCTACTTTATGAGGATTAAGGCGGGGTTGTTTGGCCAATGGGGCAATAATCCTTCATTATTCATAGGAACTGTAGACAGCTCTGCCACCTATAGGGATTGGTCTGATTTTGTAGCCACCCTGTACTATATATATAATACCGAACTCAATACCAATGTACCGTCACACCAAGCATTTTTTAATTTCCCTGAATTTGATACGGTTTTCAATAAAGCAGACCATAATGACCACCTGCTTACTGGGCGAGCAGCTGCAGAGGCCGCAAAAATATTAGGGGGTAGCGAATCTGCCTGTTTTCCCGAAAACCTGTTTGTAGGTTACAATACCCAAAACCTGCCTGTAAACATAGGCAAGCCCGATGCTCCAAATGAAGCTGCTTTGACCGCCGTTTACTGCATGGCCTTGCTCGACTACAATGCTTGGCCCGAATGGAGCCCCCTGTACCAGGAATGGACTACCCGCAACTACTATAGGGCCACTAATACCTGTGATGCCGAAATAACCGGACTGACTCCTGACACCACCAAGGGGCTAAGGGTAGTAGGTTATAACAATCCGGTGAACAAAAACCTGATGCTCCAGTTCAACCAATCACATGATACAAAAATTAAAATTGATGTAATAAATGGAAAGGGCGAAATAGTAAGAGAGGAAAAAACTAAAGTCAGCAATAATAACCTGCTCAATGTTACCACCGAATTCCTTAAAGATGGCACCTACTCAGTGGAATTAAAAAGAGACCACGAGCCGCTTACCAGAATAGTATTTGAGGTTAAACACCAGGAAGCACAAAATCATTAAAGCAAAAAACCGAATTATACCAAGGCATAAACCCTTATTCTAATCTCCCAATTACTAAAACCCTAATCCAAATAATAAAATCCGCTTACCTTAGCCTCCAGATGATTCAATACCTTAAAACAAGATGGGAATTATATATGGGCTTGCTACTGCTTATCGTAGCAAGGCTTCCTGTACTAGATTACCCGTTTTATTGGGACGAATCGTGGTCATATGCACCTGGGGTAAAGTTGATGTACCTGCACGGGCCAAGCCTAATGCCTAATGCCATTGACATATTCTATTCAAGAGGCCATCCCCTGCTATTTTATGCAAGTGCCGCTGCCTGGATGAAAATATTTGGTGACTCTCATATTGCCCAACATGCTTTTTGCCTGTTAGTCTCCCTGCTTTTGATAGTTGTCATGTATGAAGCCTGCCTCAAATGGTTTAATAAGCGAGTGGCCTTGATGACCCTGCTATTATTACCCCTACAAATCATCTTCTTTGTGCAGACCACCTTCCTGCTCCCGGAGATAATGATAGGGCTTTTCACGATGCTTGCATTGTATTACTACATTGAGGGAAAGTATTTCCTTACATGGTTGAGCCTGACAGCATTGATGCTCACCAAGGAAAGTGGCATGGTGCTGGGTCTGCTATTGGGTATTAATGCCACATTAAGTTTACTAAACAAAATGAGACCAGTTAGTACACGCATAAAAAAATTCGCCTCTGTATCACTTTCAGGTGTTGCTATAGGCCTATACTTTTTATTACAAAAACACCTCAATGGCTGGTATTTTTACCCCGAACATACTGGCTATATCCTGTGGGACTGGCATATTTTCTGGGACAAGTTCAGGTTTGCCAACTATCTTTTGTTCATGCAGGACCACCGCACATGGCTATTCCGGGTGCTTATGGGTCTGGGTGTGGTAACAGCTATAATATCCAAGAAGTTAAGGCCGGCTATACTCCTGGTTCCTGGCATCCTGATTTATTTAGCTATTGAAGACCGTTTGTCCTTCCTGCCCCGAAAGACTTTGTTTGGGTTTATGTTGCTATCCTATATTTTAGCTGGTTGGACACTTGTAAAAACATATACCGACCATAATTCAAAACGTAGTCGCTTCATAATGATTGGGGTATTTTTCATTGTATTCTATTTGGTATTTACCTGCATCAATTTCTTTACGGCACGCTACCTGCTTTGCATATTCCCGGTAATATTTATGATTGTGGCAGCATGGATTGACACCATGTTAGATAAGCTACCGAAGTATAGTGTATTTGTGGTAATGGCTGCTTTTATAGCAATTATCCTATTTGAATTTAAAGACAATAAGGGATTGGGCGATATAAACCTTGGTTCTATTGATGCGATGAAGGTGCAGGAAGAAGCCATAACCTGGCTTGAAAATGCACAGGTATACGATAAGGGTATTGCAGCAGCTAGCTTCCAGATGAGGGAACACCTGCAGAAACCTTATACCGGCTTCCTGCATAGTGATAAGACGTTCAAAATGACATCCTATGATGTATTACCAACTACCGACTACCTGATTTTCGACAATATAGAGCCGGATATCAACTTTGACAAGCTCAAAACCGATACACTATTCTACCCTGTATATAAGAGTACGCATGGTGAGGCAATGGTGGAGATTTACCGTAGGAAAAAATAATGGATTTGATTTTAGAAGCAATTGAAAACTACAAATTCTAAGCCTTGTTCTCAGCCCTTTTGTTCAAAAGGTACTTTATTCCCTTAAAGCTTAATTCTATGGCTTTCCACTTAAGGTAGCCGCCTATGAATTCAAAAGCTATAGATTTGATTTTACTTTTCCCTGGTATGGCAGGTTCTGCATCTGGCTTAGTATCAGCTACTGTGTTCTTAGCTTTAGATATACGGTTGATAATCATTTTTACAACAGGCATAGCCCATGTACTTGCTCCACCCAAAAGATCGAGTGGCAAGCCACCTTCTAACATACTGCCACCACCCTCTTTACCACCCAATAAATCACCCATAGAAAACAGACCTTCCTCTTCCATTTTCTTCCGCTTTTTCTGCAATCGCTTTTTCTCCTTTTCGAGTTCGGCGAGGCTGTTTAGCTTTTTAGGATAAATTCCCATTGGTGGTGAATGAATGTTATAAAATGGGGTTATTCATTGTCATCTTCGTCCTCGGCATCATCATCTTCGGTAAGCACCCTGATGATGCTACCTGCAAAAAAGCCGGTAATCTTTTTGCGGAGTGCCAGCAACAAGAACAACAACAGGAAGTAAAACCCTGCTGTGATTAATGATGCCGCCATGTGCGACAAACCTGCCGCAATCATGCACTCCGTGATGGCTAATCCGGTAAAAATAATGAAGCAGAAAAACACAAACATGCCTATCATAGCATAGATGATATAGCTAAACAAGCTGGCTGTTTTACCAATAATATTTACCTTAATCAATCTTATGTAAACATCAGCAACCCTGGTAATCTGCTCCTTTATCTGACCGAAAATACTCATATACAGACTGGATTATTAGGTATGGTAAATTTCTTCTTCCAACCCGGCACCTTCCTTCTTGTATTTTCCTTTCAGCTTGTCTAAGCCTTTTTTTAGTTTTTCAAGGTCTTCCTGGCGAGTTTCCTTATCGGTTGCCAAAACATAACCAACCGCCACACCTACAGCGGCACCAACTAATAATGTAGCTATTGTATTCCCAATCTTTGCCATAATGCTTGATTTATATTTTCAAAACGGGTTTAATTCATGGTCTAAATCCAATACAAAGATACCTAATAAAGTATAAAGCAAGTAAAAAGGAAACAAAATTATAACATATAGGAAAATAATGACGTTTGTTTAGAAAGGATAAATTTTTCATCCATAAAATGGATAATAAATCCGGAACACCCATGTTAAATAATAAATTTTAATCCTATTTATCCTCACTACAAAGTAATAAATAATCAATTTAAAGGCTATTCAATAGTAGTAGTAAACCCGAAGGGTTCATATTATTGTAGAAAATGGCTACGAATTAGGTATGAACCATGTAGGGGTGATATTATTTTTTACATAGCGATATAATGTCACCCCTCCGGGGTTTGCATTCGATTGTAACAAATTATTCTACAAAAATATCAACCCTTCGGGTTTTAAAATAATAATGGGTTGACGTGAATACCTCCCTACTTCACATAATAATGGTTATTCGCTATATACTGCTCCACATTTGGGGGAACAAGGTATTTGATGGATTTTTTATCTTTTACCTGCTTGCGGATGAATGTTGATGAAATTTGAAGCAAGGGGGCATCAAGAACGGTAATATTGGCACCATAGGTTTCCTCCACTTCAAAACCGGGGCGGTTGTAAACAATAAATGAATAACGCTCTATCAATGTCTCAAAATTCTTCCAGCGGTGCATATTTTTGAAACTATCTGAACCAAGGATCACTGAAAAACGCTCCAGAGGAAATTTTTCGGTAAGGTAGGTAAGGGTATCAATGGTATAGGAGGGTTTTGGCAGGTTAAACTCTACGTTGCTGGCCCTGAACTTATTATTATCCTCAATGGCCAGGTTCACCAAATGCAAACGGTCATACTCATTGAGCAGGGAATGTGAGTCCTTAAGGGGGTTATGAGGGGAAACTACAAACCAAATTTTATTAACATCAGTATGGTTAACTACATGATTAGCCACTATGAGATGGCCGGTATGAACAGGGTTAAAACTGCCGAAATATAATCCGATGTGCATGTGGCAAAACTAATAAATGCATTTCAGAAAAACCTTGACAACCTTGGCTTCTAAAAAATTTAATGCTATTGAATGTAACAAAATCCTGCATTATAAATTCACAAGGAATACTCGCATGGCTACTCTACGAATTTAGTTAACAGAATAACTATCGCTTAACGAAAACGGCGCTTTTGCCCTATACAAATATGAAACTTATTACTAGCTTTGTTTAGATCACCACAAATAACGATTGATAACCTTGTTAATAATTTGTGGTAGGCCAAGTTTTGATTTTTTACACAAAAATTGAACCTGATATGGAAACTTTATTGAACAACCAATCTACTACCCCTATTTCTTTTAGTTACGAAGAATTGTATGAACAATGCTGTGTAAAAACACAGGATTCATTTAAAAGATTGAAGAACCTTGAATATACCTGGGCATCAGTGTGCCTAGCAATAACCATTCTGTTCCTATTTATTGAATCAGGCTATAAACATGGATTAATTTACCAGGTAGCCTATTTGTTAAATGCAGGCATGTTATCATTTTACCTGGTGTGGTATTTATTCAAAATAAAATCTTTACGTGGCATCAACATTGCCAACCAAACCATTACAGATATAAGCGGCAAGTTATCACGCTACACCAAATACATTTCAATTGAAAGAACCTTCAACTTTATTTCCATGGTTTTTTCAGTTCCTTCCCTCATTATTATAGACATGTCTCACAAACAAGTGGATATGGGCACCTATATGAAACATAATCTTTTTTTCTGGCTGGCTGTGGTTA
Organism: Chitinophagaceae bacterium; assembly: GCA_947456055.1. Lineage (GTDB taxonomy): Bacteria > Bacteroidota > Bacteroidia > Chitinophagales > Chitinophagaceae > Nemorincola. Next base: position 5,724 of record CANGSR010000073.1, on the reverse strand, counting down.
TTGCAACTGTTCCATTAGGCTTGGGTATTTACAGCAAATATTATTTCCCCAGGATTAACGAAATGAACGGCAATTTGAAGGAACTAGCCGGTTTGGAGGAGAATAAATAAATGGGGGATTTTTTTTGGGAGATCAGAGAAGTTAGAGATGGAGATATAAAATATTGTCATTTTGTATTACTCTAACCTCAAATTGCTCTGCTCCGATGGAGCAGCTTTAAATTTAATATCTACTTTGCTACAAAGCCGTTGGCACCTACGGAGCCAATGAACCTATTAATAATTTTATATGAATAGCCATTCATTGTAACTAGTTAGAATCAATATACAGACTACCAGCTTTCCTTTCACTACAAACAAACTTCTGTGCATGTAATACCTATTTAAGTATCGTTGGCTCCGCCTCGGCGGAGCCAACGGCTTTGGAGCAAAAAAATAATTCTGATGTTAACTGCACCATCGGAGCAGCACCCTTGACGGGAAGGAAAAACGAATATGGAATAATATTATCACTTTACCTGCAAAAGACCCTACTTTATTTCAATAGCTTCTCCGTAATACTTTGCCTGGGTATTCATTACCAGGTCCATCATCATCTTTACCCTGGCCATCTTCTCCCTAAAATACCAATCGAATATTGAATTGCCATCGGCGGCATTGAAGGCTACTGCCTTTACCTTTTTATGATTGGCTATATATATTGCCCTTTCGTTATGGAAATTCTGTGATATTATGGTCACACTATTCTGGCCAAATACATCCCTGCACCTGAGGATACTATCTAGTGTACGGAAACCGGCATAATCCATAAAAATACGATTGGGTGGCACGCCCTTGTCTATAAGGTCTTGTCTCATAAGGGCAGGCTCATTATAATAAAAGGTACTGTTGTCGCCGCTTACTATTATATAGTCAATCTTGCCTGCCATGTATAGGGCTACTGTGGCGTCAATACGGTTTTGGTAATAATCATTGAGTATCTGCTTGCCCTTATCCATGTATTTGGCAGTACCAAGCAATAAACCCACTCTGTTTTTCGGAATTTTATTTATATCAGAATAGATATATTCTGCTGAGGCTTTGCCCACAACATAGTTAATGATTCCAATTACCATAAGTAATAGAACCAGTAAGGATAGGATGATATTTCGCCAAAAACGGCCTGACATTTTGTTTGCTAAAGTAGTCTATTCCTGAATATTCTTGTATGACAGGGGTTGGGATTTATAAAAACCACCACTGATTTGATAAATAAAAATAACATTGTAAACAAACTGGATGTGGATAAACGCTAAAAGCATAGCATTATTGTACTAAATTAGGAGATAAAGTTGGTAATTCTCTGTCTATTAACGATTGATTCAAAATTAATAATCAAATTCCTTGTGCAAGTCCTTATTAATTTAGCAATCAAACACCTATATTTGCGCACTTCATTATTAACAACATATAACAATTATGAGTAGTTTATTTTACCTCGTACCAGCTTTTGGTATTCTGGCATTATTGTACACTTTCATTAAGAGCGCCTGGGTGACCAAGCAGGAAGCCGGCAACGACCGAATGAAAGAGATTGCTGCCTACATTGCAGAAGGCGCAATGGCATTTTTAAAGGCTGAGTACAAAGTACTTGCTTACTTTGTGGTTATCGCTGCTATTTTACTGGCAGTAATGGGTAATAGCAGTGCCAATTCAAGTTGGATGATTGCTGTTGCATTTATTATTGGTGCTTTCTTTAGTGCATTTGCCGGTTTCATCGGTATGCGTATTGCCACCAAAGCTAACGTGCGTACTGCACATGCAGCTCGTACCAGCTTAAGCAAAGCCCTAGCCGTTTCATTCGGCGGTGGTTCTGTAATGGGTCTTGGTGTTGCTGGTCTGGCAGTATTAGGATTAGGCAGTTTATTTATTGCTTTGAAAATGATTTTCGCCCCTACTGCTGCTGTTGACAGCGCAGAAATGGAGAAAGTGATAGAAGTACTTACAGGTTTCTCACTGGGTGCTGAAAGTATTGCCCTGTTTGCCCGTGTGGGTGGTGGTATCTATACCAAGGCTGCCGACGTAGGTGCTGACCTGGTAGGTAAGGTAGAAGCCGGTATCCCAGAGGATGACCCCCGCAACCCTGCAACTATCGCCGATAACGTAGGTGATAACGTGGGTGATGTGGCTGGTATGGGTGCCGACCTTTTCGGTTCTTATGTGGCTACCGTATTGGCTACCATGGTATTGGGTCGTGAAACAAGCTCTGCCGGCGACCAGTTCGGTGGTATGGCTCCAATCCTGTTACCAATGTTGATAGCTGGTGTGGGTATTGTATTATCAATGATAGGCACCTTGTTTGTACGTATTTCTGATAGTGCGGGTGTTAGCACCAGTGCAGTTCAGAGGGCGTTGAACATGGGTAACTATGGTTCTATTGTTTTGACAGCTATTGCCTGCTTCTTTATGGTTAATGGTATCCTGCCTGAAACAATGTCGCTACGTGGTCATGAGTTCAGCCGTAATGGTGTATTCTATGCTATCCTGGTAGGTCTTGCTGTAGGTACTTTGATGAGTATGATTACAGAGTACTATACTGCAATGGGTAAACGCCCGGTATTAAGTATCATCCGCCAGTCGGCTACAGGTGGTGCTACCAATATCATTGGTGGTCTTGCTGTAGGTATGGAAAGTACTTTCTTACCAATTCTGGTTCTTGCAGGTGGTATCTATGCTGCACACGCTTGTGCTGGTCTTTACGGTGTGGCTATCGCTGCTGCGGGTATGATGGCAACTACTGCAATGCAGTTGGCAATTGACGCTTTCGGACCTATTGCCGATAATGCTGGTGGTATTGCTGAAATGAGCGAATTACCTAAGGAAGTGCGTGAAAAAACCGATATTCTTGATGCTGTGGGTAATACAACTGCTGCTACCGGTAAAGGTTTCGCCATCGCTTCTGCTGCCCTTACTTCTTTGGCCCTGTTTGCTGCTTATGTAGGTGTGGTTGAGAAAAACGGTTTTGCATTGAATGATGCTATCAATATCTACCATGCCGATGTATTGGCTGGTCTGTTCGTTGGTGCGATGATACCTTTCATCTTCTCGTCATTGGCCATCCGCGCTGTGGGTGAGGCTGCAATGAGTATGGTGGAGGAAGTTCGCCGCCAGTTCCGTGAAATCAAAGGCATTATGGAAGGTACTGGTAAACCAGAATACGACAAGTGTGTGGCTATCTCTACCCAGGCTTCATTGAAGAAAATGATGTTGCCAGGTGCTATAGCTATTTGTTCTCCATTATTGATGGGCTTTATCTTAGGTCCTGAAGTATTAGGTGGTTTCCTTGCAGGTGCTACTGTGAGCGGCGTATTGATGGGTATGTTCCAGAACAATGCCGGTGGTGCATGGGATAATGCCAAGAAATCATTCGAAAAAGGTGTTGAAATCAATGGCCAGATGTACTACAAGAAATCTGAACCACACAAAGCATCTGTAACCGGTGATACAGTAGGTGACCCATTCAAGGATACATCTGGTCCATCAATGAACATCCTGATTAAATTGATGTCAATTGTAGCACTCGTTATTGCCCCAACCATCGCCAACCTCCACAGTAAGGACGTAAGGCCGACAAGCAATACAATCAAAACTGAAGTACCTGTACCTGCAGTTCCTACTGCTCCGGCACATTAATTATTATATTTCATTTAAGTGAAAATCCCCCTGAATTTTGTGTTCGGGGGGATTTTTTTTTTACATCTCTCCCCTTGTGTCATTGCGAGGCAGCTTTTTCTGCTGCCGAAGCAATCTTAGAGGGTGGTGGTTAGGGAATGTAGTATTACTGTGATAGCCCTTTGGTCTTGAACTATGATTAAGCTGATTATTTGATTGACTATGATTTTATCATGTCTGAACCACTGATTCTAGCTGATTATTCTGATTTAGCTGACATTTTATTTATATTTACATGCGTAATTTATTGCCTAATAATTATTTAGGCAATGCGGGACTCCCCTCCTGTTTTTAGGAGGGGACGTTTTGGCGTAGCCAAAACTGGGGTGGTTGAGGTGCGGTGGGCCGGATACGAATTGCCAACCATACTTTCGCTAACTCCTTCCTTGAAAAAATGAGCTGTCAAACTAGTAAGTAGCCAATGCATTTATGCCGGGGAAAAATGGACTAAATTAGATTGGCCTTAGCCAAAATATTTTTCGGGGGTTAAATGCCTACATTGGTTTGGCTAAAACCTGTTGCGTGGTTTAATCCCTACCCCGGCCTGAAGACCGAGGCTACTAATATATTATATTTTTCATAATTGATGATTTTGGTTTTCCTAAAACATCGATGTCAGTAGGTACTACATTTTCTTGGCTTGCCTTGCATAACTGATATACAGAAGGATTATTCGTAATAACACCAAATAATGGCAAATTCAATTCACTATAATAATTTACCTAACTTTGATTTAGAATATGCTAACATTAAGACGAAATACTCTATTCATCAACCTAATTTCATTGATTTTCGCATCTTCATGTAATTATCATTACTATTATGTAATTGACGTAAAAGGCAACAAACTTAGAATAAAGAAATATAATTCCAGTGAATTGCAACACAAAGTAGATGAGAAATTAATTGTAAAAAGGTACTACAAACCTGAAACATATATAGTTGATTCCACCTGCATCTCAAAAACCGACTCATCCATGGATTGCGATTCAATAAAAGTTTTGGTTTTGCCTGACTCAAGGGAATTTTCTAATATTTTTATTACAGGAATTATTCCATGTCGATTACTGAGCAAGATGTATGGAAAACCATTAAAACTTAAAGCAATTGATGCAATTACTCGTAAAGAAATCATTGATACTTCACCTAAATCTCTTTTTGTTCGAAATGTACATCATCTTACATTTGTTAAAACAAAACCTACAAGTAGGATATTAAGTTTTAAAATAACACCTTATACCTATTACATTGAGCTAACAAATGATAATGCAGGAAGTAAAACATCTATATTGGATTTTATAAAAGATTCCCGTCTTACCTGGTTTTATCAATCGAATGTAGTGGAAATATAAGTTGCATATTTTTATATTTAATGTTTAGATAATGGTTGGTGTTTTCCCCTGCAATAACATATTATGCCCCACCTCGGGCAACAATGGGGCATTTTTGGAAATTACGAAAAAACACATGTAACTAACAATCAAGTATTTGCGACAGAACCATTGCCCCATTTTCCAAATTCTTATTTTTCTAAAAATGGGGCATTATGGCAATGAAGTGGAGATTTGACAAATTCAAAAATTGTCAAATCTCGTCCCAGGCGACTATACGAATTTGCTAAACGAAAGGATTGTTGGTGAAAACACCAACAATGGCGAAATGATGTAATAATTCCCGACAACCAAATCCTGGGATTGCTTCAGCAGCAGAAAAAGCTGCTTCACAATGACGCACGGGGTGAACATTAAAAGAAAATTATATCAAGCTATAAAATCCTCCTTATCCTAAAATCCTACCAATCTTAATTCTGACAAAGTGGGGCAACAATGGGGCAATATGGGAAATTACGAATTACCACATGTAACTAATAATCAATAATTTGCAACAGAACCATGGTTCTTCAGGAATTATTGTGAACGGTTTTTAAGGTAAAAGTTGTAAACGCCAAATCACCACCTTGATTGCGAATAATTGTGAATTGGATATTAGTATTGACAAACAAGGATCGCTTAGT
>CANGSR010000072.1 GCA_947456055.1 Chitinophagaceae bacterium | reverse complement strand
GGATACCATATCATTGCCATTTTATGACCATAAGGGATTAAGCTCGGTTGCGATATATACAGTGGGTGTATTCCTTATTTCCATTTTACAGATGCCGCTAAAGGCATTAATGAGCTCTAGTTTCACAGTATTGGCAAAGGCCTTTGCAGATAATGATATGGTAAAAGCCGGAGACATTTTCAGGCGTACATCAATAAACGTTTTTATACCCACTGTGCTTATCAGCTTATTGCTGGTGTGCAACCTTCAAAATGTGGTTGACACAATTGGAAAAGGTTACTCTGAAATTAAGCTTGTGTTCCTAATCTTATTAACTGGTGCATTATTTAATATAGCAACAGGGATGAATGACCAGGTTATTTCTACTGCTAAATACTACAAATTCAATTTTTATTTATCAACTACAATTATGTTGATGCTATTCGCCATGATTAGGGTATTAGTACCTCGTTATGGCATTTATGGCGCAGCTTTTAGTACCACTATTACGTATATTGTCTTCAATACGATTAAGTACATCTTCATAAAGAAAAAACTTGATATGCAGCCATTTTCCACAGGCACAGTTCTTACTATTATTGCAGCTTTGCCGGCATTGGCAGCAGGCTATTTTTTCCCCAATCTCTTCAATTCCGTAAGTAATATTTATGTTCATGCTTTTTTGGATGCAAGTATCAGGAGCATAATTATTACAATCATCTATGTGCTAATGCTCATCTGGCTCAAACCATCTGACGATCTTGATGGTTACATTACCACTATTAGAAGGGATAAAAGGCTGTTTTAAAAAATCACCTTACCAGTATTAATGCATTCAGGTAAACCATAAATAATAAGCACCGATTCGGTTTTATTACAACCATAAATCATACTTTTACAGTACATATGGACCTTAAGAAATTCAGGATAATGGCAGCAAGAAAAAAGAGGTCATTATCTCTTTTCCTGGATAAATTTGATGACATTGTACCCGATGGTATGCGTGAATTAGTTGCTGAAACTGATGCTGAAATTTGGAAGGAAGTAGACTGCACAGAATGCGCCAACTGCTGTAAAAAAATGACCCCTACCTACCTGAAGTCTGATATAGACCGCATCTCCACCCATCTTGGTATTACCCGCAGGGAATTCAGGGACAGGTGGCTAAGGAAAGAAGCTGAATCGGGCGACTGGATAAATGTTTCCTTGCCTTGCCAGTTTTTGGAAGATAACAAATGCTCCATTTATGATGTGCGCCCTAAGGACTGTGCCGATTTCCCCCACCATACCAAAAAGTCCTTTGACCAATATAATGAGACGTTTAAAAACAACCTTGAATACTGCCCTGCCACGTTAATGTTGATTGACAGGTTAAGGATAATTGTAGAGGAAGGTTATGAATGGCCAATGTAGACTATTTAGAGAAATCACTAAATCAGTCAGGCTAATAAATAAATTACGTAAGTTGCATCTTGGTTATCAATTCACCATCTCCAATATATGGCCACCATTTTCCGGAAATTTTATGATATTCTGATTGAAGCAGGAAATGAATTTGGAGATGACCATGCTAGTAAGCTGAGCGCATCGCTGGCTTACTATACCATATTTGCCATAGGGCCACTACTACTAGTAATCATTACCCTGATGGATTTTTTCTATAAAAAGCCCTATGTTACCTCCAGTATTTTTGAGAAAATGGGTGGCGTTATTGGCGCCTCTGGAGCGGCTGAATTACAAAGCATTTTAGAAAACATAAGCCATCAGAATAAAACTACCCTTTTTGGTATTATTGGAGGTTTGGTGCTTGCATTTAGTGCCACAGGGATTTTCACCGAAATTCAAAGTTCTATCAATTATATTTGGTCGGTTAGGGCTAAACCCAAGAGGAGCTGGCTAAAGTATATTACCGACCGTCTGTTGTCATTTGTGCTGGTGCTGGGCCTTGGCTTGCTGATGTTTGTATCACTAATATTAAACCTACTCATTGACCTGCTTAATAGCAGGCTCGACCGTTTTTTGGGCGATGCTGATATTGTACTACTTAAAGGTGCCAATATTGGCCTCATGTATTTTGTAGTCACCTTCCTGTTTTGGATTATCTATAAGGTTTTACCTGATGCCAAAATATCCTGGCTCGATGCCTTGATAGGGGCTGCTTTTACAGGATTATTGTTCCTCATTGGCAAATTCCTTATTGGTTATTATCTGGGTATCACCAAAAGCATCAATGCCTATGGTGCCGCTGCATCAATTATTCTATTACTTACCTGGATATACTACTCAGCCATGATTCTATATTATGGGGCCGAATTCACCAAAGTATATGCTATGAAGTGGGGACGGGGAATAACTGTAGATGAATCTGCAGTGTATATTATCAAGCGTGAAGCCAAGGAACTACCTAAGTTAAAGCATCCAATACAGGAAAATTAGTCCAAAAATTACCCTTTTTACTCAAAAACGGGCATTCCTGGTGTCTTTTCGACATTTTTTCCCACCAAAAACATGCATATCCAGCAGCCCTTTCTTGTGGTTCAGTTTCCTATTTCACCTAAACAAACCCTGATTGCATTTTATTGATTTTTATACAAAAGCCATTTTGAGCTAAAAGTGGGGCATTTCGGGTCATTTCCCTATGTCAATAACAGGTTATCCACAGTTTTGCACAGGATACTAACAGCCTTTTCACACAAACCACAGCCCAAATGGGCTGAAACGCAATACAGTAAAGGTTTTGAGGCCTATTTGCCTGCTGTGGATAAATATGCCGTATTATTTTTGAGTAAATTTGTGGGAATTTGTGTTATTTTGTGTCTAATTCTGTCAATAAAATCAATTTCGCAATAAATGACTAACCTCTTCGGTGAATATGACGTAGCTATCGATTCTAAGAATCGATTTCTACTTCCATCGGGATTCCGGAAGCAACTCGCTGAAGGGATGGGAGAAAAGTTTGTCATTAACCGTGGGTTTGAAAATTGCCTTACTATTTGGCCCATGAATGTTTGGGAACCATTAGCAGCAAAAGTAATAGCTATTAATGATTTTAATCCTAAAGTAAGGGATTTTAAAAGAATATTCCTTAATGGGGCTACAATAGTGGAGGTAGATGGTGCTGACCGTATACTGATACCTAAGGGACTGATGGAATATGCCGGAATAAAAAAAGATGCAGTTCTTAACTCACTGGGCAACAAAATGGAGCTATGGGATAAGGACAACTTCAATAATTATATGAACCAGAATACCCCAGGATTTAGCAAACTGGCTGAGGATATGAATAAAGATTACCCTAACCTGTTTGATAATATCTAAGATGGATAAACCTGGTTTTTACCATACTACAGTTCTTTTAAATGAGGCAGTTGACGGATTGGCCATCAAGGAAAACGGAGTTTATGTAGATGCCACATTTGGTGGTGGCGGACATAGCCGCCTGATTCTTGAAAAGCTGGGCCCTGATGGAAGGTTAATAGCCTTTGACCAGGATGCGCAAGCATGGCAGAATAAGCCCGAAGATGAAAGGCTGATACCTGTAACCGAAAATTTCAGGTTTATGTCGAGGTTTCTAAGGCTGCATGGCTACAAGGAGGTGGATGGAATATTAGCCGACCTTGGAGTAAGCTCTTATCAGTTCGACACCGCAGAGAGGGGGTTTTCAACCCGGTTCGATGGCCCGCTGGATATGAGAATGGACAGGAGGGGTGAGAAAACGGCAGCCCAGGTGATAAAGACCTATTCTGAGGCACAGTTGCACCAGATTTTTGAGCAGTATGGCGAGGTGAGGAACTCAAAACAACTGGCAAAACATATTGCCGGCATGCAGAAAGGCCCTACAATACAGACAATAGGTGCGCTCAAGGCTATGCTGACACCAGTAATGAGGGGTAACCCAAATAAATACCTGGCCCAGGTATTCCAGGCATTGAGAATAGAGGTGAATGACGAATTGGGCGCATTGAAAGATTTTCTGGAGCAGGCTGCAAAATGCCTTAAACCAGGTGGAAGGCTGAGTGTCATCTCCTTCCATTCGCTAGAAGACAGAATTGTAAAACAGTATACGAGAAAGGGACGATGGGATGAACAGGGTGAATATGAGGAGGCAATAATACCACCACTACACCCAATAAACCAAAAGCCGATAGAACCAACAGAAGAAGAAATAAAACGAAACCCAAGGGCCAGGAGTGCCAGGCTAAGGGTAGCAGAAAAGAACCAACCAACCTAACAATAAAGGAAGGAAGAATAAACGGGCAACAAGCAAACAATTGAAGATATGAGCAGTGAGGAAAAAAATAGTCAGCCATTGTTACTGACACCCGCCCAAAGGGTTAGAAACGACTGGAAGTCGCTAGTGGAGAAAGTATCTTATAAAGCAATTGTAAACAATATCCCCTTCCTCGCATTCATAGTACTCCTTTGCGTTTTGTATATAAGCAATAGCCACCGGGCAATAGAAATGCAACGAGAGCTAAATGCAGAAAACAAAACCCTAAAAGAGCTAAGGTGGAAATACATGGATGTGAAATCGCAACTGATGTTTGTAAAAGCCGAGGCACAAGTGATAAAAAACGCAGAGGGCATAGGACTAAAACCATCATTGCTACCAGCTTACAAAATCAAAAAATAGAAACATAACGAACACAATAAACAATAACAGGCAATAGCCTGAATGCCATAAATATTTTTAGATACAAACGAATAAGAAGAATTGAAAATAGCCAAAGACATACGATTTAGGGTGTATATAGCATTCACTTTCATCTGCCTGTTTGGAGTTGCCATAATCATTAAAGCAGCTATCATACAGGTGAAGGAAGGGCCAAGGCTCCGTGCAATGGCTAAGGAAATGCATACCCGTTTCGATACCCTTTTGGCTGAGCGTGGCAATATCTACACTGAAGATGGCACCTTATTAAGTTCCTCAATACCTGAATTTGAAGTGCATATTGACTTTTCAGTAATTGACTCAGGATTGTTTGCCAAAAAGATTGACACCCTTGCATTATGCCTTTCTAATTTGTTTGGCGACCAGACATCTGAGCAATACAAAGAAGAATTTATCCAGGCGTACAATGAGAATAACAAGTACTACCTACTTGGCCGCAAACTAAAGTACAGTCAATATGAGGCATTAAGAAATTTCCCAATCTTCAACAAGGGCAAGGGATATGGTGGCTTTATTGCAGAGTCAAAAGAAAAGAGGGTAACTCCATATAATATTCTTGGCTACAGGACCATTGGCGTTTTCAGGGATAGTAATGTATCTGGTCTGGAAGCTGCCTACAATGATGATTTGGAAGGCGAAAATGGCCGCAGGGTGGTTCAGAAATCTGCAGGCAACCTTTGGGTGCCAGTAGACGGCTCTGAAGTAGACCCTAAGAATGGCAAGGATGTGGTTACTACGCTAGATATCAATGTTCAGGATGTGGCAGAACATGCCCTGATGAGCATACTGGATAAGTACAAATGCCAATACGGTACATGTATTGTAATGGAGGTAAAGACAGGCAAAATCCGCACACTGGTTAATCTAGGTCGCCAACCTGATAGCACCTATTGGGAGGATTTCAATTATGCCATGATTCCAACTGAACCTGGCTCAACATTCAAATTGGTAACTCTTTTGTCCTTACTCAATGATAAGCTTATTAATGTAGATAATATGGTAGATGCCGAAGGTGGTGCTATCCACTTTGGTAACAGGGTTATGAAAGACTCCCACCTGGGTCTCCACCTCATGACCATCTGGAAAGCCTATGCCGAATCTAGCAATGCAGCAATGGCAAAACTGGCCTTTACCTACTATAAAGACCAGCCAATGAAGTATGTGAACCACCTTCTTTCATTGCACCTTGATAGACCTACAGGTATCGACCTTCCCGGTGAGCGCAACTCAGTAATTACCAAACCAGGAAGCCCATCGTGGAGCAATACATCACTTCCATGGATGGCTACCGGGTATGGAGTACTTATTTCCCCATTACATACCTGCATGCTCTACAATGCCATTGCCAATAATGGCAATATGATGAAACCCTACCTGGTAAGCTCTATTAAAGAATATGGCAAAGTGGTTCAGAATTTCGAGCCAACCCTGATTGAAAAAATTGCTGATTCAAATGTTGTAGGCCAGCTAAAGAAATGTATGCGTGCTGTGGTAACAGAAGGAACTGCAAAAGGAATAGAATCACCCTTCTATACTATGGCCGGTAAAACAGGCACTGCACAGGTAGCTGATAAGGGCATCAGGTATACTGATGGCGTTTACCAGGGTTCATTTGTAGGTTTTATTCCTGCCGACCAACCTAAGTATACTATTTGTGTGGTGATACGCACCAGGCCACACTCAGCAGCCTATTATGGTGGAACAATTGCCGCACCTGTCTTCAGGATGGTAGCAGATAAGATTTTCTCTGAGAATATGGGTGCATGGTCGGCTCCTCTTGATAGCCTTGCAAAAAATGGAGTAGGTGCTATGCCTGCCAAAGCTGCTACTGCACACAACTATAATGTAATGCTTAGTGCCATAGGTAAAAAGGCACCTATCCATACCGATCACGACAATATTATGATGCTGATGCAAACAGACTCTAATAAACATGTAAGCATACAGCCACAAAAAATCTTTAGGAATATAGTACCTGACGTGAAAGGGATGGGCCTGAAAGATGCCGTTTACCTACTGGAAACATGTGGGCTTAATGTAGAAATACAAGGGAAAGGGAAAGTACAATCGCAATCGATTATAGCAGGAACAAGTATAACAAAGGGACAAAGAATAATAATACAACTAAGTTAATGTCAACACTAAAAGACATATTGATAACTGTAAGTCCCCTTAAGGTATTGGGGAGCACCACCGCTACCGTTGGCAGCTTATCTATCGATTCGCGCAAGGTAACAGTAGGCGGTACATTTATTGCAGTTCGTGGCACATTGTCCGACGGTCATGCCTTTATTGAAAAAGCACTTGAACTAGGTGCAATGGTGATTATTTGCGAAACACTCCCTGATATCATCAAGGAAGACATCACCTATGTACAGGTGGCCGATAGTGCAGAGGCCACAGGCTTGATAGCTGATGCATTTTACAATTTCCCATCAAAAAAATTAAAGATAACAGGTATTACAGGCACAAATGGCAAAACCACTACTGCCACACTGCTCTATCAACTCTTCGAAAGCCTGGGTCATAAATGCGGCTTGATATCTACAGTTCAGAATTTTATCCATGATAAGGCTGAGGTATCTACCCATACTACTCCTGATGCAATTTCAATCCAGGCCTTATTAGCCAGAATGGTGGAGGCAGGTTGTACCTACGCATTTATGGAAGTCAGCTCACATGCAGTTCACCAACGCCGTATTGCAGGAATCAGGTTTGCTGGCGGGGTATTTACCAATATCACACACGACCATCTAGATTATCATAAAACCTTCGATGAATATATAAGGGTTAAGAAACAGTTCTTTGATGATTTACCACCATCTGCTTTTGCCCTCACTAATGCCGATGACAAAAGAGGCATGGTAATGCTGCAGAATACTCATGCGCTCAGGTGTACCTATAGCCTAAGGGTTCCTGCTACCATAAAAGGCAAGGTACTTGAAAATAACCTCACCGGCCTGGTAATGAATATTGACAAGCACGAGGCTTATTTCAGGATGATTGGCACATTCAATGCCTATAACCTACTTGCTGTTTACGGTGCTGCTAAATTATTGGGCGAAAAAGACATGGACATTCTGGCCATACTTAGCAAGCTAAAAGGTGCTGCTGGCAGGTTTGAAACAACCATGTCGAAGAATGATAATATCCTGGGAATTGTAGACTATGCCCATACCCCTGATGCACTCATCAATGTATTGGCAACCATCAACCAATTCCGGAAGGAAGGACAGCAGGTAATAACCGTTGTGGGATGCGGTGGAGACAGGGATACTACCAAACGCCCTATAATGGCACAGGTGGCATGCAAGCATAGCTCAAAAGCAATCCTTACATCAGATAACCCAAGGAGCGAAGACCCTGAAACCATTCTTAAAGATATGGAAGCCGGTCTGACCGATAGCCAAAAAAGAAAAAGCATAAAGATAACAGACAGGAAAGAAGCCATAAAAGTTGCTATAACACTTGCCCAACCAGGAGATATCATACTTATCGCAGGTAAGGGCCACGAAACCTATCAGGAAATAAAAGGAGTAAAACAACACTTTGATGACCGCGAAATATTATTGGAAACATTTGAATCATTAAATAAATAACAGGCATAAATGCTCTATTATCTGTTCACATACCTACGCGATACTTTCCACCTTTCAGGGGCCGGATTGTTTAATTATATAACATTCAGGGCTGCTATGGCTATAATCCTGTCGTTGGTTATATCTATGGTTATGGGCAAGCGCCTTATAGACTTCCTGAGGTATAAGCAGATTGGCGAAACTGTGCGCGACCTGGGCCTGGCTGGTGAAACCCAGAAAAAAGGCACCCCTACCATGGGTGGTTTAATCATCATTGCCGCTATCATCATACCTACCTTATTATTTGCAAGGGTACTTAATGTGTATATAGTATTGATGCTGGTATCTACAGTATGGCTTGGTCTTGTTGGTTTCCTGGATGACTATATCAAGGTATTCAAAAAGAATAAAGAAGGCCTTGCAGGTAAGTTCAAGGTGATGGGCCAGGTAGGTCTGGGTATCATAGTAGGTCTTACCATGTACTACAATAACCATGTAGTGGTTAGCCGTCAATTAAAAGGTAATGAAACGGGCACCTATAATGCAGCTGAGAAACTGGAGGCCGGCCGTTTCACCCGTAAAGATGAAAATGGAAAGCTACAAAACTATGTCAACGTAAGGACTACTACTACTACAATACCTTTTGTGAAGTCACACGAATTCAGTTATGAGAAGATAGCAGCAATGTTTGGAGAGAAATATGTGGAATATACCACCCCTATCATCTACATCTTATTTGTCATCTTCATTATTGTAGCAGTATCAAATGGCGCAAACATTACTGATGGTGTTGATGGTTTGGCAACAGGGGTTTCAGCTATTATAGGTGTTTGCCTGGGTTTGTTTGCTTACTTATCAGGCAACTACCTGTTCGCAGGCTACCTAAATATTATGGACATCCCCAACCTTGGTGAGTTATCCATATTCATTGGTGCATTTGTAGGGGCATGTGTAGGTTTCCTTTGGTACAATGCCTACCCAGCACAGGTGTTTATGGGCGACACCGGGAGTTTAGCCCTGGGAGGTATTATAGCTTCACTGGCTATTATCATCCGCAAGGAATTATTGATACCCATTATCTGTGGCATCTTCCTGGTAGAGAACCTATCAGTGGTGATACAGGTATGGAATTTCAAAAGGACAAAAAAGAAGTATGGTGAGGGCCGAAGGATATTCCTGATGGCACCATTGCACCACCACTTCCAGAAAAAAGGCTATCACGAAGCAAAGATTGTTACCCGCTTCTGGATAATAGGAATATTACTGGCAATAATGAGTATTGTAACATTAAAAATTCAATAATGAGCACACAACAAAAACGCCTGGTAATACTTGGTGCCGCCGAAAGCGGTGTTGGCGCAGCTTTGCTAGGCAAACAGCAAGGTTGGGATGTGTTTGTTAGCGATGGTGGACGCATTAAAGAACAATTCCGGACTGTGCTAGCAGAGTCTGGTATTGAGTTTGAGGAAGGCACACATACTATCGAAAAACTACTCAGTGCTACATGTATCGTAAAGAGCCCCGGCATTAGTGAAAAGGTAGCCATTGTAAAACAAATACGTGCTGCAGGTATAGAAGTGATTAGTGAGATTGAATTCGGCTATAGGTATAAGGGTGATAGTAAGATTATAGCTATTACGGGCAGCAATGGCAAAAGCACTACCACAAAGCTTACCTGGCACCTACTCAATAAGGCAGGTTACGATGTGGCTATGGTGGGTAATATTGGTATCAGCTTTGCAAAGCAAATAGCGACTAAACCCTGTGCCTGGTATGTGATGGAAATAAGCAGTTTCCAGCTTGATGATATCATCAATTTCAGGCCCGATGTGGCTGTTTTATTAAATATTACACCCGACCATTTGGACAGGTACGATTACAAATTTGAAAACTATATAGCATCTAAATTCAGAATAACACACAACCAAACGCCGGACGATGTCTTTGTGGTCAACAACGACGACCCGGTTATAAAAGACTACTTGAGTACCCATTCCATTCACTCCAAAATTATTTACATTACAATGAACGAACAAAACACCGAAAACGAAGGCGGCTATATCAGCAATGAGCGCATGTACCTGAATTATGAGGGAGAGAAAAGTGATATGTCTATCCACGACTTAACACTAATTGGCAAACACAATCAATATAATAGTATGGCGGCGGGAATCTCAGCAAATATTGCAGGCGTACGACAGTCAAAATTGAGGGAGTATTTTACAGGCTTTGTGGGTCTTGATCACAGATTGGAGTATGTGGCAACGATTCGCGGGGTAACCTTTATTAACGATAGTAAGGCTACTAATGTTAACTCGGTTTGGTATGCCCTGGAAAGCATGAAGAAACCTACTATCCTTATCCTGGGTGGGCAGGACAAGGGTAATGATTATAACGAAATCATGGAGTTGGTGAAGGAAAAAGTAAAAGCCATCATTTGCATTGGTAAAGACAATTCACCCATACATGCTGCCTTCGATAGCGTATTGGAAACCATTATTGATACCACATCGGCGACCGAGGCCGTACTTGCTGCCTACTCACTTGCCGACAATGGTGATATTGTACTATTATCGCCTGCATGTGCAAGTTTCGATAGGTTTAACAACTTTGAAGACCGTGGAATACAGTTTAAAGAGGCTGTAAGGAACCTATAATACCACAAAATCCCCAAAATGTGGATAAGTGGATAAGTGCTTGAGTCGAATTTCTTAATTTGGAATATATTTCCGCTATTTTTTAGTATAATGAGTGTACACATGCAAAAGTTGCTGACAAAGACCAAAGGCGACCAGGTAATCTGGGGCGTTGTACTGGTATTGTCCTTTATCAGCCTTCTTGCGGTGTACAGTTCTACAGGCTCTTTGGCCTATAGAATGGAGAAGAATTCCAACTACTACATGATCAAGCAATTGATGGTTTTGGCACTGGGATTAATGATTATTTATTGGGTGCATAGGGTAAATTATACCAAGTTCGCAAGGGTTTCGGTGGTACTTTACCTGCTTAGTTTGCCCCTGCTTTTATATACATTGATATTTGGAACAAGCTTAAACGAAGGCTCAAGGTGGATTAAACTACCCGTTATCAACCTTACCTTCCAAACCTCAGACCTTGCAAAACTAGCCTTGTTCATGTTCCTGGCACGTATGCTGAGCATGAAACAGAGCGTAATCAAAGACCTGAGAAAAGGATTTGTACCAGTATTAGTACCCATGTTGCTAACCTGCCTGTTTATTGCACCGGCTAACTTATCAACAGCCCTGATGCTAGGTATCACCTGTAGTATCCTGTTCTATATAGGCAGGGTTGAGATGAAGCACTTGTTCCTATTGGCCGCAGTAGGTATTATGAGTGTAACAATGTTGTTCTTTATCTCAAAAGTAACTGGCCTGGGCCGTGCCAAAACATGGGAAAAAAGAATGCAAGACTTTGCCGGAGGCAAAAAAGCCGAAGGAGAACACGAAGATGTATACCAGGTGCAACAAGCTAAAATAGCTATTGCCAATGGTGGTTTCACTGGTCGTGGGCCAGGCAGAAGCTTACAAAAGAACTTTTTGCCACACCCCTACTCCGACTTCATCTTCTCAATAATTATTGAAGAGTATGGGTTATTGGGGGGCAGTGTAGTGGTAATGCTTTACCTGCTTTTCCTATGGAGGAGTATATTAATTTTTAAACGTTGTCCCTATGCCTTTGGAGCATTCCTGGCAGTGGGGCTGAGTATTACTTTGGTGTTTCAGGCTATGCTGAACATGGCGGTGAATGTACATCTGGTTCCGGTAACCGGGCTTACCCTTCCTATGATAAGCATGGGTGGCTCATCAATATGGTTTACAAGTATTGCCATTGGCATTATACTCAGTGTAAGCCGCTATGTAGATGAAATGGAAGGAGAAAGAAAAGGCAAGGTAAATGCCGAACCTGTAGAACCACCAGTTCAGGAGCAAGAAAGTGTAAGCCCTGACCCAGAAATACAAAGTGAAATCAAGGTAGAAAGGAAACAAAGAACACCAAGAGTAAAAAACAACGGGCCAATACCCGCAATATAATAGGCTATGGAACAATTACGTGTAATAATAGCAGGAGGAGGCACCGGCGGGCATATATTCCCGGCGGTAGCGGTAGGCCATGCTTTGCAGCGCCTCAGGCCTGGCACGAAATTGTTGTTTGTAGGTGCTCAGGACAAGATGGAAATGGAGAAGGTGCCACAGGAAGGTTTCGATATTGTGGGGCTGGATATAGCCGGTTTCAACAGGTCGAGCCTTCTCAAAAACCTGTCATTACCTTATAAATTGATTAAAAGCCGTTTCCAGGCTCGTAATATTTTAAAGAAATTCAACCCTAACGCTGTGATGGGTGTGGGTGGATATGCAAGTTTCCCAATGCTGAATGCTGCACAGGGTATGAATATACCTACCCTGATACAGGAGCAAAATTCCTTTGCTGGTAAGAGTAATAAGATTTTAGCTAAAAAAGCTAAATCTGTTTGTGTAGCCTACCCAGGCATGGAGCAGTTCTTCCCTAAGGAGCATATTACCAATACTGGTAATCCGGTAAGGAAAAAGATTTCAGACATGGCTAGTACAGGTAATGAGGGTAAGGCTTTCTTTAATCTCCAACCTAATATCCAAACCATTCTGATAATAGGTGGTAGCCTTGGGGCTAAAACTATTAATGAAAGTATGAATGCAGGGCTGGATGAACTGATGAAACAGAACGTGCAGTTGATATGGCAAACCGGCAAACCCTACTTTGAAGAAGCAAGAAAACGTGCAGGCCAATATAGCGACAGGGTAAAGGTTTTGGATTTCATTTCAGATATGGACAAGGCTTATGCAGCGGCTGACATGGTTATATCAAGGGCCGGTGCATTGGCAATAGCTGAATTATGCATTGCCGGTAAGCCGGTAATATTTGTGCCCTACCCTTTTGCTGCCGAAGACCACCAGACTAGCAATGCAATGTCGCTGGTAAGCAGGAATGCAGCAAAAATGGTTAAGGACAGCGAAGCAAAAAATGAATTAATCAAGCAATTAATCTCCTTACTGGCTGATGATAAAACGCAGGCAGCAATGAGTAACAATATAAAGTCAATGGCTATTAGCGATGCAGATGAGCGTATAGCTAATAAGGTAATAGAAATAGCAAACGCAAGGTTATGAATGTTCGGGAACTGAAAAGAGTGTATTTTGTTGGTATTGGCGGCATAGGGATGAGCGCCCTGGCCCGCTTTTTCCATCAGCAGGGTACAATAGTGAGCGGCTATGACAAAACCGAAACAGAGTTGACCAAAACCCTGGCTGCCGAAGGCATGGCCATACATTATACCGATGATATAGCACTAGCTGACAAGGATACACAATTGGTTATCTATACCCCTGCCATTCCTAAAAACCATACCGAGCTCAACTGGTTCAGGGATAATAACTATCCAGTATTCAAGCGTAGTGATGTTTTGCAATGGATTACCAAAGCCATGCATTCTATCACAGTTGCAGGCACCCATGGTAAGACTACCATTTCTACCATGACAGCCTACTTGCTTCGTGAAACAGGTTATGGTTGTAATGCATTCCTGGGTGGAATTTCATCAAATTACCAATGCAACTACTGGAGCAGTCCTAATAATACAGCAGTAATTGAGGCCGACGAATACGACCGCAGCTTTCTGAAATTATTCCCTGATGTAGCTGTACTCACTTCTATGGATCCCGACCATCTGGATATCTATGGTACGGCTAAGGAAATGGAGGACGCATTTATCCAGTATACCCACAATATTAAGGAAGGTGGTACCCTATTGGTGAAATATGGCCTGCACAGGCAAGACGACCTTTGGAGTGACAATGTAATGCGCTATAGCCTTGACAATGAGGCGGCTGACGTATTTGCACATAATATCAGGCAGAAGGATGGCGGTTACTTGTTTGACATAACAGCTATCGACTGGACTATTACAGATATGTACCTGCCTATTGGTGGCCTGCATAATGTAGAGAATGCTATTGCAGCCATTACGGTTACTCAAATTCTGGGTATTGAGCATGATGTAGTTAGGACTGCATTAGCCGGTTTCAGAGGTGTTCACCGTAGGTTTGAGTATATTTTGAAGACAGACAAGATTGTATATATAGATGATTATGCCCACCACCCCGAGGAGTTGGCTGCATTGATTGGCAGTGCCAAAAAGATGTTCCCTGGCCTGAAATGTACAGTAGCCTTCCAGCCGCACCTATTTAGCCGCACAAGAGACTTGGCTGATGGTTTTGCAACAAGTCTTGCAATGGCCGATGAGGTGATATTGCTGGATATATACCCTGCACGTGAATTGCCTATGCCGGGCATTACCTCGCAGATATTAGCTGATAGAATAAACAATGCAGGCAAGACACTATTGACTGACAAACTTAATCTGATTAACAATATAATACCCAATACCCCATTAGAATTATTCATCACCGCAGGGGCAGGTGATATTGACCAATTGGTAGCACCGATTAAAAAAATATTAGAGGAGAAGTATAAATAATGGCTGAACAGCGCAAAATATCGGTTCGTAAAATACTCCAGATGATTACTACTATAATAGTATCAACAGGGTGTGTTGTGGCCATGGTAAGCGCTTCAAGCATAGAAGATGAAAAGCCGGTGAAGGATGTGGCTATACATATCAGGAACGATAAAAAATACCATTTCATTGAGCAAAATGAAATAATGGATTTGGCTATCAATCATAGGAAGATTAACCTTGCACGTACCCCAATGTCTAAATTAGACATACATGGCATGGAGAAGGTGCTGCTTGCCGACCCATGGGTGGCTAGTGCCGAGGTGTATATAGATAATGAGCGCATCCTACATATGTATGTTACACAGCGTATACCAGTGGCCCGTCTTTTCCAACAGGACAAGAGTAGCTATTATATTGACAGCACTATGAGCATCATGCCATTGAGCAAAAATACTGTGTATTATACCACCATAGTTACCAATGTGCCCGACCTGCTTGAAGATAGTGCAAGCAACGCCCTTAAAAAACGCATTGTAACCCTGGTAAGGAATATCCAGGCCGACTCATTCTGGAATGCACAGATATCGCAGGTGATAGTTGATTCAGCAAAGATGTTTCAATTCATTCCTGTATTGGGTGAGCAAAAAATACTGTTTGGTGACCTTGATGGCATGAAGGATAAATTCAGCAACCTGTTTGCCTTCTATAAAAACGTGCTTAACCGCATAGGCTGGGACAAATACGAAACCCTCGACCTCCGTTTCAAAGGTCAGGTTATAGCATCACCTGCCATCCCCTATACCGGGCCGGTTGATAAGGCTGCGGTGACCATGAACTGGATTAATAGTATAGTGGAAGTGGAAGCAAAAAGCGATTCCAAAGACTCGGTAAAAGACGCAATAGAAAGTGCCGAAATAGCTAAGGAAAAGGCCAAACAACCATCTAAAGAAAATATGAAAATATTAGCACGCCCCCCTAAAAAGGTAAAGCTAAAAGAGGCTGATGTTAAAGATAAAAAACACGCCGACAAGAAACAGGCTGATAAAAAGCAGGCTGATAAAAAACAAGTAGATAAAAAACATCCAAAAGAAGAAGAAAAGGCAAAAGGCAAGCAGGTAAATAATAAGGACAAAGCCCACCCTGCCGACCCTAAAAACGCTAAGGATAAGAGCAAAGACAGCAAGGCAAAAGACGATAAAGACCACAACGAAAAGAAGGCTAAGGAAGAAGAAAAGAAAGCTAAGGACAAGAACATTAAGGATAAAAATGGGACTCAGGCTGCACCCAAATATGTGTACCCTGATAAGAAAAAATAAATAACAGTATTTAAATCTCAATGCAATATGAGTAGAAAAGAGCAACCAATTATCGTAGGCCTTGACATTGGAACCACCAAGGTGGTAGCCATTGCAGGCAGAAAAAACGCGTTTGGTAAACTGGAAATTCTCGGTCTTGGCCGTTCTGATTCGCAGGGGGTGAGTCATGGGGTGGTAATGAATATCGAGCAATGCATTCGCTCGGTAGAACAGGCTATTGAAAAATGCCTGCTATCCAATCCTAACCTCACCATAAAGGAGGTTTATGTAGGCATTGCCGGACAGCACATTAAAAGCCTCCAAACCCGTGGCGACAGGGTGAGGACCAATAATGACAGCGAAATAAACAAGGAAGATATTGACCTCCTGATTAGGGACCAATACAAGACTTATATTCCTGCAGGCGACCAGATTATTGATATTGTACCGCAAGATTTTACTGTTGACAATACTGCTTATGTAGTTGACCCTGTGGGTATGAGCGGTGTGAAAATAGGCGCCAACTTCCATATTATAACCGGCGACCGTAATGCCATCCGCAATAT
>CANGSR010000071.1 GCA_947456055.1 Chitinophagaceae bacterium | reverse complement strand
TACCTGGATACCATCAGGAAGTTATCAATTAACTTCCAAAGAAATAATTTCACATTTGTACTGTGAATCTCAGAAAAGAGACCAGTCATGGATACCTGCGGGCTATAGCATGCCACACAATGGTGATTTGAATATTGCCAACATTGATGGCCATTTAATAAATGAGTTAGGCAATGCACCAACAAATAGTTACGTTCCTGGTGGTAGTTATACACAAACCTCGAGGAAGATGACGGTGATTCTTTCCGCATTGTGCCAAAAAAATGACCAGTCATGGCAATGGTCAGGTTTAAATATTACCAATCTTGACCGCAATAAAACTGTATCTAATATAGACGGTGTTCTTACCGTAGATTGAACTCTCTCGCTTATCAAACCAACCGCCGCTCCTTACTAATCGTTGGGGCGGCTTTGTTTTTTAATTCACCCCAACAAATAGACAGTTAAGTATTGGATTAATAAAATTCGCCGCCATTAACATTTTATATGTCCTATTAATCGCAAAAATTATGAACTTTGTTACAAACGTTTTTTATGCCTGAAAATGAACAATTCCAATATCTGAAAGCATATTATATGCACTTGTTGCCCTCATTGACAGAGGAGAACTGGAAGGTAACTGAACAGGTATTGAAAGTGCGAACTTTTAAAAAAGGCGAACTGATTGTAAAAGAAGGACAGGTGTGCAATAATGTTTCCTTTATCAATAAAGGCCTGGTGAAAATGTATTTCATGGTGAATGGTAAGGAGAAAATTATAGGCTTTTGCAATGAGCTCAACTATATATGCGATTACCAGAGTTTCCTTACCCGCAAACCGGCTAATTCATATGTTCAGGCATTAGAAAATACTGAAGTGGTGGAAACATCATTTGATGACTTGCAAATGATTTATGAAAAGGTGCCTGAAGCCAATAAGCTGGGCCGAAAAATAGCTGAGGGTTTATTCTTGGAAATGTGTGAGGCCAACCATTCACAGGCTAATGAAACCATCATACAGCGCTATAGAAAAGTGATTAGTGACCACCCCTGGTTAATGCAGCGAGTGCCACAATATATGATAGCATCCTACCTGGGGATTACCCCTGAAGCATTGAGCCGCATTAAATCAAGGGTACACAATAAGAAAAAATCATTGGTGGTGATATAACCAGACCACAGATTTTCTTGAATGTCATGGTATAAATTATGGTCTATACAGCTTTTAAATGGGCTAATAAACTAATAGTGAAATATTGGCATTGAAAAATATTGATTTGGGTTAAGAACTTTATGTCTCATCCATCTCTTGACTTGGGTTAAGCAAAAAGAAAATTCTGCGATGGATATTTGCATTCAAATTCCTAAATATGATGAAACAAGTATTTCTTTTTGTAATGGCTCTTTTGTTCTGGTTTAGTGGTATAGCCCAGGTTCAAACAGTAGCAGGTAATATTTATGACGAAGCCTCTAAAGCAGCATTGCCGGGTGTGGTGGTAGTGTTATTAAACAGCGAACCGGTTAAAGGTGCCGCTACAGATGAAAATGGTCGTTTCCGTATAGATGGTGTGGCAATCGGCAGGCATTCTTTGAAGATTTCCTTCATGTCTTACGAAACACGTATGGTAAATGATATTGTAGTGACTGCAGGTAAAGAAATAAACCTCAATATAGGGCTGCAGGAATCTATCCACAAATTAGATTCTGTGACTGTAGTGTATAATAGAGGCCGTGATAAAAACCATACCCTTAATGATATGGCCATGGTTAGTGCCCGGTCTTTCAATACTGATGAAGCTAATCGCTACGCAGGTGCATTGGCCGACCCATCGAGGATGGCAGCTAATTTTGCAGGGGTGATTGCAGGAAATGATAGCCGGAACGACATAGTAGTACGTGGCAACTCACCAAATGGCATGCTCTGGAATATTGAGGGTTTGAGCACTCCCAACCCTAACCATTTTGGTGCATTGAACAGCACAGGTGGCCCGGTAAGCATGCTCAATACAAACAATATAGATAAGTCGGATTTTCTTACCGGAGCCTTCCCGTCGCAATATGGTAACGCCCTGGCCGGGGTATTTGATATAAGGTTACGTAATGGCAATATTGACAAACCAGAATATGTAGCCCAGATTGGTTTTAATGGATTTGAATTTGGTGCAGAAGGGCCACTTGGAAAGAAAACATCTTACCTCATCAATTATAGGTACAGTACTTTGGGTGTGTTCAATAAATTAGGTATTAATTTAGGCACTGGTACATCTGTGCCCTTATACCAGGATGCTAACTATAAGGTGGTATCGAATATTTCTAAAAAGAGTAAGCTTACCCTGTTTGGTATTGTAGGTGCTAGTACTGTTTCCTTCCTGGGTAAGGATGTAGATACTACAAAGCCCGATCTTTACAGTGGTGGTGACCCATATAAAAATCTGTATACAGATTATACTACTACCATTACCGGCTTAAGCTATGATTACCAGATATCGGATAAATCATCAACCAAACTGGTTGCAGGCTATTCCAGTACCTATGAAAATTACCATAGCGATTCGGTAAGTAATATCGATGCATCGGTATTCGGAACCCAGAAAGCTACTTTTAAAACTGGCAAGGCATCTATTTTATGGTCCTACCTGCATAAGTTCAACGCCAAAAATAATCTACAGGCAGGGGCTAGTTTCGAACATACCCAGTTCAACCTGTTTAACAAAATAATGAGTGCAGGCCAGCCCGACCATGTATACGTAGACCAAACAGGGGGTATGGGCCTAGCCCAAAGTTATGTGCAGTGGAAGCATAGGTTTAGTAATAAGTTATCGCTGGTTACAGGTCTTCATTTCCAATATCTTGATTTGAATAGTAGTAAGGCTATTGAACCAAGGGCTAGTATAAGGTATGCACTTAACTCCCGTAATGCATTTAGTTTAGGCTATGGTATTCATAATCAGGAACAGAGCATCTATAGTTACTTTGTTCAGACTCAAATTAATGGTTCTACAGTTTATACCAATAAGGATCTCGACTTTACCCAAAGCCAGCATATAGTAGCGGCCTATGACCTGAATATTACCCAAAATACCAGGTTCAAAATGGAGGCATACTACCAGCAATTGACCAATGTACCAGTTACCACTTTTAGTTCTTCCTATAGTGCTATCAACGAGGGTGTGAGCTTTGCACCACCCGACCAGGCTTTCCTGACCAATAAGGGTACCGGATTTAACTATGGTGCCGAATTGACTTTAGAACATTTCCTGAACAAGGGTTTCTATTTTCTGGTAACCAGTTCCCTCATTAATTCTAAGTACAAGGGTAGTGATGGTATAGAGCGTAACACGGCCTATAATACGGGTTATGTATTTAATGCCCTTGCCGGTAAGGAGTTCAAAGTAGGTAAGAAGGGTAGCATATTGGTGGTTAATATCAAGGCTTCAACAATTGGTGGTAGATACCTTACCCCGATTAATATAGTTGCATCGCAATATGCAGGTAAGGAAGTAGATGATGATACTAAAGCATATAGCGAGAAGCAGATACCTTATTTCCGCACCGATTTCAAAATTACCTACCGCAAGGAATTCAAGAGGAGTACAATGGAATGGTCACTTGATTTGGAGAATGTAACCAACTATAAAAATATTTTCGACCAGACTTATGACCGCAGGACAAACCGTATTGTAAATAATTACCAGCAAGGGTTCTTCCCAGTACCTTTGTTTAGGTGGACTTTTTAGTAATCAAAATTGATTTTATAAGAAAGGCAATATCAGGGTTTCACTTCCTGCTATTGCCTTTCTTTTTTATCATTAGATGCCAAAATGAAAATCCCCAAAACACTGATGTCAGGTGTTTTGGGGATTTTATATAGATAGAATAAACTATTCTGCGCTGCCGCTAGTAGTAGCTTCTTCTTTTGGTTTTCTCATAATTGCAAATACTTCAACCACAAAGCCAGTCAAAATAACAACCGGAGCCAAAGTAATGCGGCGGAAGCTGAAAATTTCGTCATAATTAAATTGATGTGGGTCGGGGCTTTTACCGCCCGACATAAGCATAAAGCCAATAAAAATCAGTGCTACACCTGCTGCCATCCAAATGTAATTTTCCTTGCCAAAAAGAAAATTTTGCTCATGTTGCAACTGTGTTGATTTGCCAGGTTTATTAAATGAAGATGTAATCGGGCGAACTGGTGCCGGATTGCTTGCTGGTTGTGGTTTTGCTACTGTTGACATAGACACAATATTAGTTATTTTTTTTCAAAATCAAGGTTAATGTAGGTTAATGCCTCCAAAAAACTAATTCATCAGCTTAGTGGTTTAGCATCACTCTGTAATTTTAATGCTATAAAAAAGATTTTTTTATTTTTTATTTGAAGCTCGAAAGCCAATAAAAGGACTCTTTTGACTTTTTAATTTTGACTTTTTAATTAATTTAATCTATTCGAAAATGCCGTTTTAACTTTTAACTTTTCACTTTTACCTTAGTATAAATCGTCAACATGCATCTTCAAATACTTAATTACCGAACGGTGTGTACTGATTGTAGATATAAGGATGCCCAAGACAATCATACCAAGCATTAATAGGCCTATTAAAAGAGAATTATTCAATAGTTTCAATTCGGCCAATTGTCCGTTAGCGAACGACATCACTAACCAAAGTCCTATCACAGCTAAGACGCCACTAATTAATCCATTTATTATTGCCCTGGTATCAAATGGGCGGGTAATAAACGAGCGTGTAGCACCCACCATTTGCATGGTTTTGATGATAAAGCGATTGCTAAACATAGCAAGGCGCACAGTATTATCAATGAGGAAGATAACCACAATCAATAGGAGGATGGAAATACTACCCAGAATGATGCCTATTTTCCGGAAGTTTTTATCCATTTGGTCTACCACCATATTATTCCAGGTCATGTTGCGCACAATATTGCTTTGCATCACAAACTTGCGGATTTTGGCCAGGGAGTCTTTATTTACGTATTCTTCGTTGAGCTTTATGACTACCGATGCAAATAAGGGATTATAGCCTAAGGGGTCAGATACATTGCTACCTTCAATTTGGCTAGCTAGTTTCACCGCTTCCTCTTTGGTAATAATTTTAGTTTGCCATACAAATGGTTGCTTATCCAGTATAGCCTGCATTTTATGCATGCTTTCTTCCGTAACGTTGTCATGGAAATCAACACTTACCTCAAGGTCTTCCTTAAAAGCACGTGAAAGGGCACGACCATTGATTACCAGCCACCCTAGCACCCCCAAAAGGAAGAGGACCAGAGCAACACCCAGTATGGCGTTGAAATATGTAGGTTTAGATTTTTTGCCTGCTGACATAGTTATAAACCACCTCATTTTTGGCATAAGTGGCTAAGTCTCAAAAATATAAAAAAGCAAGCGCATTTATTGATTTTAATATTTCAAATCCTCACTTTTTTAACAATTTGTGCCGAATTAGTTGTGCGGAATCTTACACATAAAAAAAGGACTCCGATTTTGGGTCAGAGTCCTTTTTGAAGTATCTTGAAGTAATTATCAATTACCACTTATCAGCTTCCTTGCCCCTGAATTCCTTAGGCTTTACAATAGCAAAAATCCTGGAGATATTGAAGCCAAGTCTTATACCGCCATCAGCCCAATTAGTAGCTGTTTGGGCAATATAAGTACGGTCGGTCATACCCTGTGAATTGGTCAGCATTAATTGGAATACGTGACCACCGGTTTCAATATCAACACCTAAAGAAAGGGCATTGTAAGTTTTTTCACCGGCTACAGTCATATCTGCATTGGTTAGGCGGTAATAATATTCACCGGTAATGGCAATGCGTTTGTTCAGTTTCACCCTGCCACCTATACCAATAGCGAAGGTGTTATTAGAGAATTTCGAGCTATCAACCAGGTTGTAGTGAACCATTGTTGGCATAATCTGTATTGAAATGGCATCACTGAATTTACGGGCAATAAGAATCTGGTTGCAATAGTAGAACCTGTTGCTCAGAAACCATTTGTTAGAATCTACACTAGGTAATGTTGGTGCTGGCGTAGTTTGTACCGATACCGAACCCATATAGCTAAGGGTTATTGGCATGCCATGTTTTACCTGCCTCAAAATTTTCACTTTGGCAAAACCATCATCTTCTTTCAGGAAACCGCTATGTGCAATACCTACCATCAACCATGGTTTTATACCATAGTCGAGAGCCAGATGGGTGGTTGCACCATCAAGGCCATATGTATTTTCATAACCCTGGTTAAGTAATCCGAACCTATGTGATATACGAAAATCGAGTGTGCCTTGTCCCAGATTCTCAACGCTTGAACTACTGATGATTCTGGTAGCCTTAAATGTTGCAGTTACAAAGTCTTTTTTCTTTGGGGCATCCTTGTCTTCAAGCATGTCTTCCAGGTTGTCCTTTTGGGCCATTGCTGTACCCATCATACCTGTAAGTAATACAGTAAGCAATAAATTTTTACGCATAAAGCAAATTAAAGAGTATTAAATAAGAACTTATTTTTGGGTAAGGCTACATTCCATAATAACAGAAGCTTCTTTTGCTACCTTATCAGCTACCAGGCCTGGAACTGATATTTTATATTCAGCCAGTTTAGCAGGGAAGGTAGCTTTCAGCATTACAGTGTTACCTGTAACTGTTGCTGTACCTGATACAGTTACACTATTGGTTACACCATGTATGGTAAGACTACCAGAAACAGTTGTTTTGTAAGTGCCATCTTTTGAGAAGTTCACGTCGCTAAGGTTGGTGATATTTCCTTTAAAGTCAGCCTTTGGAAATTTGTCACTTTCCATATAGTTCTCATTAAAGTGCTCCTGCATCAGGGCGTTTTTAAATTTGAAACTCTTAACTGGTACCTGGAACAGAATATTACCAACTTTTGCATCGAATACTGTAGATACTTCATTATTGATAGCAGCTATCTTCTCGGGCGAAGTAGGGGTTGTGGCATCAAAAGTTACTTTACCGGTACGGGTAAGGTATTTTTGGGCAAATACACCCGATGTTGCCATTGCAAGTACCATTGATGTCAGAATTATCTTTTTCATCTTTATGTTTTTCGTTTTTTGATTGTTTATTTAAACTTTATACTATTCGGTATAAGACCAGAAAAGTGCACTTTGGATTAATTATTGAGTGCACCCAGGTTTATCCATCTTGTAACCTTATTTATTTCGCATTGCGACATCTTAGGCAGACCTAGTGGCATAGCAGCATGGCCTTTCCCAACTGGTGCACCATTAATATCAGCTATTATCAAGTCGGCAGTTGCATTAGCCTTTAAAGTTGTAAATACAGTAAAATCAAGATTGCCTGTACTTGCATTACCTGATGAGTTATGACAACCTGAAGTATTACAATTGGCGTCAAGAATTGATTTTACATCGTGGCTATAAGTTATGGTAGTAGTATCACATGCATTAGCCGCTGGAAGAGGATACAATTTATCTGATTTATCATTATAACAACCTACAAAGGCAATACCCAAAGCGGCAATCAGCAAAAGTTTTTTCATTTTTTTATTGTTTAGTTCAAATATTATTTGTGGTCTTATTTTATAACACAGTCGGTTAGAGATACCCCTGTAATTCCATTTCCTGAGCAGAAACCTTTGATAGTGATATTCTGGTCTTTAGCTACGGTAGCACCTTTGTCTCTTAGTGCACACTGCACCCCAGCCGATGGGTCATCAGTTTTAAGGACAATCATTAATCCACCATCCTGGTTTTTGTCTATTTCACTGATAATACCACTAACTTCTATTGCTTTATTAAGATAGAGGGAATCTGATTTTTTCTCGTTGGCACTATATTCCTTGGCGAGAGCTAAGGCTGTAATAGTTATACCTTTGGCGTCTTCTACTTTTTCATGTGGCTTGTTGATGACATATACCCAGATGTATAAAGCTGTACATACACCTAATATTAATCCGGAAGTAAATAAACCAATCCATTTTTTCTTACTCATGGTATATGCATTTTTGTGCAAAAGTAATCAATATTATTCTCAGCATTAAAGATCATTAGGTTAATAATAAACCTCAATTCCCTATTCATAAACCTTTTTTCCTGTTCTGTAAGCAGTGCCTTTAAATAAGGCTATTATTTCATTTTTTTCATTTGTGGTGGTTACATTATAAAAACTGGTGCTGTTGCCGGTATGTATCTCTTTAGCTTCTACAGTGAGTATATCTCCTACCTTAGCAGATTTTATAAAACTTATAGTAACATCCAGAGCAACACTTAACCTGCCCTGCGAATTACAAGCAAGTGCAAAAGCACTATCGGAAGCAGAAAACAGAGCACCACCATGTATTATCCCAAAGCCGTTCAGCATTTCTTCCTTTACTGTGTAATGCAACCTGCAATACCCTAACCGGTATTCATCAACAACTATGCCAAGCCATTTGCTAAAGTGGTCATTAGCCAGCATGGTATCGAGGACTTTAACAGTATCGAAGCCTGTGGAGGTGGATTGTGGGTGACTATTTTGTGAATTGTTAGTCTCTGTATTAGTCAATTTATTTCATTTAGATGTTTTGAATTCTAACTTGGTTAACCCCTACTGCACATATATCTCATCACAAGCTATCATTGGCTTTTTATTGTCCCTGTATCGCCATGCGGGTAGTGCAGCTAGATTGGTTGCTGTTACCCTGATATACCGTGCTTGTGCATTTTTGCCTCCTGCATTGGAGCTATATTCTTTTACCCCTACTTCAAAATGCTCATTGTTGGGAGCCGGTTTGTAATCACCGAATGAATGGTAGGTAGTTCCATCTTCTGATATTTCAACTATTAGCTTTTCAGGTTGGAAGATAAAATGCCTTGGGTCGTCAAGAAAGTGCATTTTTACAGCATTCACAGTTGTCTTTTTACCAAGATCAATTGTGGCTACCATGGGTGTGCCGTAAAAGCATAGCCAGTTATAGCTGAAATCAGTATACCCCTGATTGCCATCAGTTAGGGTCTTATTTGCTTTCGCCCGATAGTCGTCAGAATATTGGTATTGCAGTGTCAGTTTTGCACCAAGGGCTATTGTTTTAGTTACCCCTGCCTTTATTATATTATTCCATTCTGTTTGGTATTGGTCTGGAGTCAGCCCATCTTCTGATAATTCCGTCACACCTGCCTTTTTGCAATTAGCAACAAAACGGCTGATTTTCTCCGCAAATTTAGGTTTCAAGCTATATTCGCCATTTTTATCTTTTATCCAGATGCCGTGTTTCTCAATGCCATACAACCGGGCCTGTTGCAATACCGTATATTCCAGCGGTAGCCTTGCCCTCATTACCCTTTGTTGGGTTTGTGGTTTCCCTTCAGATGCAGCTTCGGCTTTATCCAATAGGGAGCTCATTAGATCTAGTTGGTCAGGGGTTAGGTAGGAACTCCATTCATTTATAGGGTTACCATAAATATCCAGGTGTCGGTGGGTTTCCTGCATTTTGCTTTGCAGCAGGTCTTGGTATTGTTGTAAATAGGGTGCCGAACTACCATAATAGTAATCGATGAAAGAATTGGTGAGTTCTGTAATTTCTACTTTGGAATCTTCAAAAACTTTGGCCATTAGGTAGCTTCTCAGCTCTGCCCACTCACTATAAGTAGTGCCGCTACCTTGAGCAAAAACACCTTTTACGCCATTGTCTTTAAAGAATTGCATATTTGTCTTTAGCGTATGCAAATTTGGGAAGGGAGCCAGGTAGTTGGTAAACTGGGTGATATAGTCCCAAACAAATATATTGGGGGTTAGAGAGCCCCATGCTTTTAAATCTTTTCTGAATGTAGCGGCTGTTCCTTCTTCTGATAATGGCTTATCTCTGAAAGCGTCAATATCACTTAGGAATACGTACACATTTTTGGCGGGTTTAATGCTGGTTGGGGCTTTATGGGTATAACCATAGGCAAGAGTGGTAAAGGTTTTATCAGGAAATGCCGCCGCTATACGGTTTACGAATTTTATTACAGACCCCGAAGGCCCCCCATTTGCATTATCTACTGATTTGCATAAGTTACATTCACAATATCCATTATCATCATTAGGGCTAATAGACCAGTACATCGCATCAGGTCTGCCAGCCATTCTTTGCTTCAATTCGGCTGTTATAATCCTGAACACATCCTCATTACTAAGGTCGGGTTGCGATGGTTGCCTAACACCTTTAACTAATGCGTAGTATTCCGGATGTGTTTTAAAGTAGGTTGCGGCAGGTAGCAGTTTATTGAAAGTATGGCCCCACATGCCCCATAAATCCTCTGATTGTTGTAATTGGTGCCATTCCAGGTATTCGGGGTCGTAGGAGGCAGGGTAGTGTACCTCTCGGAAAATAAAATCGGGTTTATGGAAATCATTAATCCTACCAGGTATAGTAATATCGGTAGCAACGTAGATAAATGCAGGTTCGCCGGCTAGTTTACGGCAGTGGAGGTAATTTTCGATAAAAAAGTAAACCCCATATATTAGTCCCTTACCACTCCCCCCACATATAATCAGGTCTTTACCATCAGTTTTTAGCTGGTAGCTTTCAGGTGGCATTTTGCCACGGTAGGCTATTTCTTTTTTTGCGGTATAACCCAGGTAGATACCAGGTGTTTTAAGTGGTTCCTTTTTCTCATTGCCTATAGGTAATTGTACCCCCGTAACCTTCAATATATAATCCTGCAATACATTGGCACTCTTTAATTCCAATTTACTTGCATCAGCTGGTATGATTATCTTATAAACTGATAAATTATTATTTACAATTACTAAATCCTGGGCAGCACCCTTGCAGGCACCGAGGTTGAATATCAGGAACAATCCTAAAAGGTATCTCATGTACATAAGGGTGTTATTTTTGAATTTATACAAAGATATTGATTGTTGTGTTTATATACATTAAAGACGATTTGCTAAAATTAGTTGAAGTTCACTTATTGGATTATTATGACACTTTATACAATGCTAAGGTTATAACAAACAAATAAGGCACCAAATTGGTGCCTTATTGAAAAAAAATTATAATAGTTATCAGAATCTCCTAAGCAGGGTAGCATATATATCGTACTGGTTACGATAGGTAGCTACACCATGTTTGGTTACACCTGTTTTCTGGTTGTACCAGGTTCCGAATAAGCCAATAGTAGTTCTGTATTGCAATTGTCTGGAGAAGCCTGCTCCACAGCTTACCGTGTTATAGGCAAGTGTGCGCGTAAGTTCATAGTTTACACTGAAATCATCAGGTGCTGTACCATAACCGGCTATTGCTGTAAAGTATGATTTGCGGTTGTCCAGGTAATACCTGGTTGTAAGGATAACTGAATAGTAATAGGTCGATGCATTATTTAATAATACCCTATTGATATAATATCCCCTTAGGTTAAGGTAGAAATCATTTACCTCTTTAGCAACCGAGCCTACCAATGAATAAATGGTACCACTATCCGATTTCAGGTACCTTGCTCCAATCTCTGCATCCCACCCTCGTGGGAAAC
The DNA here is from genome assembly GCA_947456055.1 of Chitinophagaceae bacterium. Classification (GTDB taxonomy): domain Bacteria; phylum Bacteroidota; class Bacteroidia; order Chitinophagales; family Chitinophagaceae; genus Nemorincola. Next base: position 5,171 of record CANGSR010000071.1, on the reverse strand, counting down.
TATGGAACAATGATAAACCAAAACGGTATTGTGGGAAAATTAGAGTAGTGGGAGAATAGGCTGCCACACCATATAGGTACCAGTTTGGATTAAGGTTGTAATAAGCCTCTGCTTCAAACTGGAATCCTGTTCCGTTAAACCTACCTGCATAGTTTACACGGCCTGTAATGGTTCCGTGTTTAATTTTTCGACTATACTGGACTGTAGCGATACTATTAATATTGGTATGCGTAGAATCCATGATTTTTGAATGCAGGTAGAATAGACCTAATTCATTCTTAAGTCTACGGCTATATAGATATTGGGAATAATCTAGGATCTTCAGATCAAGGGGATACATTTTTTGCAACGAATCAGCTGCTTTCCATGCATCATTCCATTGTTCTTTATGTTCGAAAATAATAGCCCTTTTCATGAAGAAAAAAGGATTATCCTTGTAGAGTGCATGACCCCTGTTCACCAAAGCCATTGCAGTATCCCATTGGTTTGTGGCTATCTGCTGGTTGATAGTGTAATAAAGACAGGTTGTATCATTAGGGTTTATTTCCAATGCTTTATAATAGAATAAAAGCGCACTGTCCGATTGGTTACGTAATAATGCTAATTTGCCAGCCCCCAATAATTGATCGGAATATATATTACGGTAACGCAGGTTATAAGGGTAATCCTCATGCAGTTTGCCTGAGATAAGGCTTGCCTCTTCATAACGTGTTGCATCAGCAAGTACTATTGATTTCTTTAGCTTAAAGTCCTTATTGTCAGGGAATAATTCTATTGCCTTGTCGCAAAAATAAACTGCCGAATCAAAATTCTTGGATGCGTCATACAAATTGATGATATAATTAAGTACATCTACATTGTCTGGTTGGATTTCAAGCACATCTCTAAGGATAGGTATTGTACCATAGTAATCATCATACTGCATAGATTGCTTGCCTGCAAGTATTGATTGTTCTACAAAACTTACAAGATAGCTATTGGTTGCCGCATCAATCTTACCATTTGTATTGGTAGTAATCGCCCTTCTCTTCATATAAAGCTGTTTAGAAATACTTGCAGCTACATCATATTTTTGGGCAGCTTCTAGTAGGCCTGCTTTTTTATAGAGCAGCCTTTCGTCACCGGGGTAATTTGTAAGGCCATTTGCATCAATTACATGAATAGCTTCTTCATACTTTTTCTGGCCTGCATATGCATTCACCAGGTAATTTATTGCAGCTAAGTTTTTATTATCATAAAACAATACTGAGTTTAATGCTGATATCGAGCTATCATACTCCTGGTCATTAATGTATTGCTTTGCTGCAAGAGTCCTTAATTCTAAGAAATTGGCTTTATTATCTGCAGTGGGCGATGACTTATATAAAGTCAAAGCGATATCTGAAGCTTTGCCATAGTTTCTCATGTTTTCAAGGGTATTCATTTTCTTGGCCAGCAGGTCGCGGTCATTAGGATATTTTTTAAGGGCTGCATTTTCCCAATTAAGTGCTTCCATTAGCAATCCCCGGCTTTGGGCTATATTAATAACATAGTTCAATGCATCTCTGTTTCCTGGCTCTTTTTCAAGCACAGCCTGAAACTGTAGGAATGGGTCGGCATTCATATAATACCTTCCTGCCTTCATCCTTAAATAGGATAGGGATTTGAGGTATTCTGGTTTTGATGGGTTTAGTTTAATGAGTTGCAAACACACTTCTATTGCTTCAATATACCTTGACATGTCATCAAGGATACTCATTTTTTTCATCAGGAATTCTGGCGAGGTAGGGCTTGATTGCAATGCCCTGTTGGTATATGCTAATGAGCTTTCATAATTACCAGACCTTACATCCAATGAAAATACAGCCTGTAAAGCTTCCTTATTTAAAGGGTCTTGTTCTAATACAGATTCGTAGGCTCTCTTTGCTATTTCAATATATCCACGGTGGGAGTACTGACGGGCCAGGGTAAGTTTGTAGTCAAGATAAGTGCTTCGGATAAATGCATCAGACGAGTAGCGGTCAAAAAGGTACTCAGCTAGTTTATTACTTTCCAGCCAGTCACCTTCCTTATTATATATATCCAGTTTTTTGAGCAGCAATTCACGGTCATTAGGGTATTGTTTCAAACCCATATCCGCATACTCCAGTGCCTGGGAGTAGTTACATGCTACTGTTTCAATATTGATAATGTAAATGTAAGCGTCCTTGTACCGTGGGTTTTTCTGTAATACATAGTTGAGTTCCAGCCTCGCACTGTCTACCTTTCCGGCTAGTGCAAATGCCCTACCTAACAATAGATAAATATCCAGGTTTTTAGGAGAGATATCCACTGCCTTGTTACATAGGTTTATGGCTTTCTGGTAATGCTTAAGTTCTATTTCCCGCTTGGCTTCTTTATACAAATCATCCGATGACTCACTTTTCTTGAGCCATTGGGCATTTGAATTGAAGCATACGAACAGAAGGAGCACTAAAAGTACCCATTTTGAAATATATGCCATTTTAAGTTGTATTTAATGGTTGTTCAGTGAATTTCTTTAAAATTAATGGTTAATACTAGTATGGTTAGTTAAGTTGAGTTAGTTCTAATGATTACAAAGCTACAAAAATTTATATGATAATACACTTTTCTATCCCTAATCTATATAAAGGAGTAATAAAGATATAAAATTTGCCACCCTATTTACCTAATTAATAGTTTTATTTTACCAAAGAGCAATCTTTTACTACAACACCTTCAAGAGTTGATGATGAGCAAATACCTTTTATTGTTACATCCTGCCCTTTATTAATATTGGCATTTCTGCTGAAATTACACTGGACCCCACCTATACTATCTCCGGTTTGCAAATAGATAATTGGTTTTCCGTCAGGTGATTTATCTACATCGAATACTGTTCCCGTTACCTCTATAGATTTATTCATGTAAAGGGAATCTGCCCTTTTGGGATTGTTTAAAAAGTCTTTAAGAAGTATTGGGGCTGCAACTGTAATCTTCTTTTGTGCTCCCAGTCCCTGCCTCTGCATATTACCCCATACGTGCTTACGGCCCAATACGAAGTCATAATACCCTTTAAGTGCAAACCATACTATTAAAGGATGGTAAATAAATGGTTCGAGGAATGCCATAAGGCAGAGCCCAATAGTTTCCCCCCAGGTGGTATAGTATTTGAAGGTTATCTGGTCCCAGAGGAGTGCCAGGGTGGTAATCATTACTGAGTAGGTATATACGAATACTATCAGGATGATGGCATAAGGCCAGTTAATCTGGTTGGTAAGTATAAGGTAAATATAGAACAGGATACCCAAAAACTCAATAACTGGTGCAAACAACTCATAGAAGAAGTGGTAAGGGAATACAATTAGCCCCATCCTTCCATACCGTGGGTTAAACAGGATTTTTCGGTGGGTATTCATCAACTGGGCTAGTCCCCTTCCCCAACGGGAGCGCTGGCGTCCAAATACTTTTAAGGTAGTAGGGCCTTCTGTCCAGCACAGGGTAATTGGTACATATTTAACTGAATACTTCTTTTTATTGTCCTTCATATAGGCACCCATACGGGTTACCAGATCCATATCCTCGGCGAATGACAATGAATCATAACCACCTGCTTTGATGGATATTTCCTTATCAAACATGCCTAATCCGCCCGATACGTTGGGTACTGCATTTATTAGGTCCCAACCCATTTTACCAAGGCAATAGGCCCTGATGTACTCCATCTCCTGGAAACGGGGTAAGAATCTTCTTGGTGGCCTTACCCTTATCATCAATCCTTCATCCACATCACATGAGTTCACCATCCTTAGTGTGGCACCACTAGCAATAACCCTTTTATAATCCTCCTGAATCTGGATATCTCCGTTAATTTCCTTTGTAGTGCTGGTTTCCTCATCCATAAAGGGTTTAATCAGCTTAATCAACGTGTCTTTATCCAGGATACAATCCACATCCGTACACAGGTAATAATCGAACGCTGAAATATTAACTCCTGCATTCGATGCATCTGCCTTACTTTTTCCGTTTACCTTATCTACCACCGATAGTTTATCATAGGCAGGGTTGGTACTTCTGAAAATTCTTTTTACGGGTTTGCAGTTTAGTTTTTCACGATAGGCATATTCAACTTCCACCATTTCAAATTCCACTATCAGCTTCTCAAGTGTATCATCGGTACTACCATCATTGATAATGATTACCTCATACTTGGGATAATTGAACGTAAGCAGTGACCTAACATTTGATATAATGGTTACACCCTCATTAAATGCAGGTGCTATCACCGAAATGCCCGGGGCTAATGGTGATTCTACTATAATATTATAGTCAACGTTTGCATTCTTCTTCTGATACCTGCGAATGTTGGCAAGAGACATCATTGCGAGTAAGCCATAACACATAAGCAAGGATGTACCATATATGAATACCGCATACTGGTAAAACATCGCTATGGTGTCCCAAAAGGCACCTTTGGTGAAAAAATCGGTGATTACTCTCATTTATTAATTAAAAAGTCAAAAGTTAAAAGTTAAAACGTTGTTTTAATTGAAAATTCAAAAGTAAAAATTCAAAAGCCAATCGTTTGGTTCTAATTAAAATCTTTAATCATTGCTTTAATATTCATTAACACGTTACACCGACGTTGAAGCCAGGGTAAGGAATTAATACTTTATCAATGGGTTTTGGCAATGTTTAATAATTATCCGGTTATCATCATTTGTGGTTTCAACCAGTTCATTGAGCATAGCCCTCGATGTTTGGGTATTATGTTTAATGATCGACCTCGCCGCATTCATTTGTATTTCGAAGTTGAATGAATATAGGAATTCATGTTTCAGGAATTCAAGATGCTTGCCAGATGCTATCCTGCCCATTGCCTTCAATATTTCTATTTGGCAAATAATAGGTTGGCTATTATACATAGACACCAACCTAGGCTCTGCGCTTTCGGCAGTTAATTTCCCTAAACAATTAATGGCATTGGACCTGAAATAGTGGTCTTTTGTTTCTAGCAGGCCCACAACAGTAGGTATTGCATTCTGCTGGTCATAATGGGCTATAAGCTTAAGACAGAATGAAACGATACTCTTATTGGTAGAGTAACTCACCCAACGTGCAAAGTTGGGTATTGCAATATCCTTACTGGTAGTAATAATCTTAAACATCTCCAGCTGGTCCCAGGGTAGGAT
>CANGSR010000070.1 GCA_947456055.1 Chitinophagaceae bacterium | reverse complement strand
ACCTTAGAACATTAGTTAAAAGCTTTGTTCAGCAATAGCCGCCTGCTTTGGGAGTTTCCTGGTCAAATCGGGAGGATAATTAATATTTATTGCAAAAATGCCAACCCTTTGTTAATAAATTCTGTCTACCTTGGTATTCAATTATACCCAAACAAAAAACTTTATGAAAAAAACCTTTCTTCAAATCCTGTTTTGCTCGCCCTCACCTTCAGGGCCAATGCGCAAACCGTTAGTATGGCTGTAATAACCCCGCCTTGCGATTCCAACGGGGTAGTAGTTGCCACCTTTACCGGGCTAGTACCGCCAATAAGTGTTTCGTGGCACTCCAGTACCGGATGGGTAACACGAACTACCAGCCTATTAACAGATACCTTACGTGGTTTTGTAGGTGGTGACGTAAATGTAAGAGGTGTTGTAGGAACAATTTCAGCTTATCACGACACAGTGGTTAATTTGCCTTTTATCGTGCATACTACAGGAGCTAATTCTTTATGTCCTGCATTGGCTACGGTTTCAGGTACCGTAGTTGGCGGTACACCGCCATACACTTATAGGTGGGTAGATTTCTATTCACGTGCTGTTGTAGGTACCACCATTCCTTTAAGTGTACCAACCGGCTATTATAATCTAATAGTTACTGATGCATCTGGTTGTGTAATTGAAAGTGATGATTCCGCCCGCCATGTTACCGTAATGCCCGCTTTCTCCTATTCTGTTACTACTGTAGGTGCTGTTTGTCCTGGCTTAGGTTCAGCCACAGTTTATACCACAGGGGGCACAATACCATTTACATATGATTGGTTGAATAGTTCAGGAACATCAGTCTCAACTTCAAATCCGGCTAGCCTAGCAGCTGGTACCTATTCTGTCAATGTTACCGATGCTTCAGGATGCACCCAGACAAGCAGGATTAGAGTTTACAGAACTCCTGATTTTACAGCTACATTAGCAACTACAATAGCAAATTGCACCGATGGTACAATTAGTGCTACTGTTACTGGTGGGGTGCCGCCATATAGTTATTTATGGTCTACTGGTGCCACAAGTTCCGGGCTTACAGGTTTATCAATGGGTTAATACCGTGTATTGATAACCGATGCAATAGGTTGTAGTAATGATACGCTAAATGCAGATAGTGTTCGCCAGGCTGTACATATAGGTGCCAATACAGTGCCTACTTCTGCAACCTGTATCGATACCAATGGTTCTATTATAGTATTTGGTTCAGGTGGTACAACCCCATATACCTATCTATGGAGTAATGGGGCAACTACACAAACTGTGGGTCACCTCGGTGTAGGATATATGTATGTTACAGTCACTGATGCACATGGTTGTCTCGGTTCAGGCTCGGGTTATGTATATTCATCCACGCCTATTCACGCTACTTACACTACTACGGCAAGTTCTTGCACCTCGCCTACAGGTAGTGCAACCCTTACTGTCTCGGGGGGCACATTACCTTATACAATAAATTGGTTTACTACTCCGCCACAAACAGGTCTCACTGCCACGGCACTGGCACCTGGTACTTATTACTTTACCATTACAGATGCGGTTGGCTGTACCCAATCGGGTTTTGTAACCGTGCCTCCTATAGATGTTATTTCTCTAGCTCTTTCTTCAACTTCTGCTACATGCCTATTATCAGATGGTAGTGTATCTGTTACTGCATCAACTGGGGTGCCACCATATAGTTACTTGTGGACTGGTGGTGCTACTACTTCATCAGTAACAGGACTGCCTTCAGGGTATTATCATGTAACTGTTACTGATGCTAATGGCTGCACAGCTACGGGTTCTCAGGGCATATCCAGGAATACACCTATTACCTTAGGGCTTAGCACTACACCTGCTTCTTGTCTTTACACTAACGATGGTACTATTGTTGCCACTGCGGCTTTAGGTACACCGCCTTATACTTATACTACAGGCCTGGTTTCATCTGGAACCGGTACATTTAGTGCATTGGCTACAGGTGGTTATGCGATAAGAGTTACCGATGCTAGTGGATGTACCCTAACTCGCTATACTATGGTAGATTACAACCACTTAGATAGTAGTTGTTTCTGCCTCATAAAAGGTTCAGTCTACCATGATGCTAATTACAATTGCACCAAGGATATAGGCGAGTCTGGAATTACTTACATGCAGGTTCAATGCTCAGGCATAGGGTATACTTATACAAATTATGCAGGTGATTATTATTTCTTGGTACCTTCAGGTACTTATAATATTTCGCAAACAGTACTTGGGTTTTATCCATTATCCTGGTGCCAGCCCGGTTCAATAACATATACTGCAGTAGCAGGTACAGGATGTAGAACTACGATTAATTTTGCAGATTCATTGAATGTAATTCATGATATGCATATAAGCAATTGGGATTATACTTATCCCAGACCGGGATTCCCTTATGGCCAGATTACTGTTATAACCAATGAGGGGAGTGTCACCGAGCCAAATATATTAGCAAGTTATAAAACTGATGGTGGAATATTTTCCCCAACATTTGTACCATCAGGTATATTTCTTGGCTCCTCAACTTATTACAATACGTCAGCCTATTTCCCTTCTCTTAACCCTGGATTAGGCCAATATTTCATTGAAAACTATTTTGTGCCATCAAGTGTTCCATTAGGTACAGTTGTGAATTTCAAGGATACTGCAGCCTACCAGGCTCCAATAAGTAATTGGTTGCTCGATTATTCTCCATGGAATAATACCTGCGATTTCAATACAGTAGTGGTGAGTAGCTATGACCCTAATTTTAAAGAGGTTAGTCCTAAGGGTACAGGTGCAACAGGTATTATTAGCACCACCGATTCGGTACTCGAGTATATGGTACACTTCCAGAATGTAGGTAATTTGGCTGCTGAGAATGTAGTGGTAATAGATACCTTGAGTGCTAACTTGGATTGGAGTACATTGAAGCCAGTATTCAACTCAAACCCGGCAATTGTTACTGTAAGTAATTCAGGTGTGGCTAAGTTTACATTTAAAAATATCAATCTGCCACCTGCAAGTTCTCAGCCTATAGAAAGTAATGCATTCTTTACTTATACTATACATCAAAGGCATGGATTGACAATAGGTTCACAAATCAAGAACACTGCAAACATCTATTTTGATTTTAATGCACCTATCATCACAAATACCACTTTGAACACCATTGGTAGCGACCCATTATCGGTACCTTATATAGCTACCGCAGCCTTGAACAGCTTTAACCTGTATCCAAACCCAGCAACCAATACCTGTGTCATTAGCCTGAACAATGCTCATACAGGCAATGCCGAAATGAATGTTACCGATATAGCCGGAAGGACTTTGTTTGTCAATACGCTAACATTGGAGCAGGGTATACAAAATATCCCACTTAGTGTTGCCAACCTTACCCCTGGTGTTTATTTCGTAACCATAAATGGCAACGGACTACAACAAACCCAAAAGCTGGTAATAATGAAATAGTAATTTTAGAACTCAATAATCAAAAACCCGCCTGATTGCTATAGCGTCAGGCGGTTTTTTTCTGGGTGATTGAGGTCGTCTTAGATCCAGGTTAATATTTGTTGCGATTTATGATAGATAAACCAGGGTATTGAACCAAACTAGCTATTTTGTTAAAATAATTTCTAGTTAAAGCCAACCTATTGCAATTATTAACTGTCTTTCTTTAAAAAATCTCTAACCTTCAAAATGTGTTTTATGAAAAAACTATTTCAATTTTTAGTACTCTTGTGTTTCACTACCCAAGTGCATGCGCAAACTGTAAGCTTGAATGTCATTACGGCCCCTTGCGATTCCAATGGGGTCGTTGTCGCAACTTTCTCAGGAATGACACCACCTATTGATGTTAGATGGAATTCCAACAGAGGCTCTGAATCCAGAATAATCAGTGTCATTACCGATACCCTGCGAGGGTTTACAGGTGGGCATGTCAATATTTGGGGCGGTGCCGCTGGTATTAGTGCATATCGTGATACAATAATTCCATTGCCATTTCTTATTCATTCTAGTGCTACATCTGCCACCTGTCCTACATTAGGAACTCTAACTGGTACTGTTACAGGTGGTACACCTCCATATTCTTATAACTGGGTCGATTATTTTACACGTACATCTATTTCTACTGCAAATCCGGCACATACAGGTACCAGTGGCTATTACGATTTAATTGTTACCGACGCTGCAGGATGCGTATTGGCAGGAACTGATAGTATGTTATATTTATACATTGCGCCTGCATTTACCGTTTCGGTAACAAGCACTCCAGCTGTTTGTCCTGCTTTAGGATCTGCTACCGCCTCAATGTCTTCATCAGGCCCCTTCACTTTTCAATGGAGAAATTCTTTGTCAGTTGTAATGTCTACCACCAACCCGGCAAGTTTACCTGCTGATTGGTACTTTTTAGACGTTACTGATGCAGGTGGATGCACATCAATTGGTGAGGCTTATATTACCAATACTCCTGATTTTACTGTTTCACTCACAAGTACACCAGCCAATTGTACCAATGGCACTTTAACCGCTACCGTAACTGGTGGCGTATTACCTATCAGTTATTATTGGTCCACTGGTGCAACTACTTCTTCAATAACTGGTTTATCAATGGGGCATTATAAGGTATTGATTACTGATGCTATTGGCTGTACCAACGATACCCTTGATGCAGATAGTGTTACCCAGTCGGTTTATATCGATGCCCATACTGTAGCTACAGCGGCTACCTGTATTGATACTAATGGTTCGGTAATCGTTTTCGGCTCAGGCGGATTACCGCCTTATACCTATTTATGGAGTAATGGTGCCACCACCCAAAGCGTAGGTCACCTAGGTATGGGATATTTGGACGTTATTGTTACTGACTCACGCGGGTGTATAGGCTCAGGTTTTGGTTATGTAAGTACGTCCACGCCCATTTATGTATCCTATGCTACCACCCCAAGTTCATGTACAGCACCAACAGGCTCTGCAACATTATCATTAGCTGGTGGAACCTTGCCTTACACTATTCATTGGTATACCACACCTATGCAGACCGGAACAACTGCAACCGCTTTAGCGGCGGGTAATTATTATTTCGATGTGGTGGATGCGGCGGGATGTACCCAAAGCGGATGGGTAACTGTACCGCCAATTGATATAATTTCCTTATCGTTTACCTCATCACCTGCCACTTGCCTGTTGTCTGATGGTAGTGTAAGTGTTACAGCCTCGATGGGTGTTCCGCCTTATACTTACCACTGGAGTACTGGCGCAAGTACTGCATCCCTAACCGGCCTGCCGCATGGTTTGTATTATGCTACCGTTACTGATGCTAATGGCTGTTCTACAACCAATTGCCAGGAGGTACCTTATTATTCACCCATCACATTGGGCTTGAGTACCACACCGGCATCTTGTTTGTATAATCATGATGGGCATATCGTTGCAACAGCAACCCATGGTACACCTCCTTATACCTATTCACCAGGCGGTGTATCATCCAGCTCAGCCACAATCAGTGGTTTAGCTACAGGACCATATTGGGTAAGCGTAACAGATGCCATTGGCTGCGCTACATCTGATTATACTTATGTAGATTATAATCATTACGATAGTAGCTGTTTTTGCCTGGTGAAAGGAAATGTTTATCATGACATTAATGATAACTGCACAAAAGACGTAGGCGAACCAGGAATTAACCATATCCAAATGCATTGTTCAGGATTCGGGTATGATTATACTGATGTGAATGGTGATTACTATTTCCTTGTTCCTTCCGGCTCCTACACTATTTCCCAGCATGTATTGTCTTATTACCCATTATCATCCTGCCAGGCTAATAATATTTCCTATACAGCTGTGGCTGGAACAGGTTGTAGAACCACTATCAATTTTGCTGATTCCCTGAACCCAATCCGGGATATGCATATAAGCACATGGGATTATAACCATGCAAGGCCAGGCTTCTCATATACCCAGGTATCAGTAATAACCAATGACGGTACGATAGATGAAACAGCAGTGCTGGCAGGTTACAAACCTGATGGACAGATTTATGCACCTACATTTGTACCTTCAGGTATATTCGCAGGTTCAGCATATTATTACAATACCTCAGCAGGGTTCCCTACTGTAACACCAGGAGCTGGCCAGACATTCCTAAATACCTATAATGTACCAGGCAGCATTCCATTAGGAACAACTGTAAATTTTAAAGACACCGTAGCTTACCAGCCACCTATTAGCAACTGGCTTACAGATTATTCTCCATGGAATAATGTAAATGATTTTTATACTACAATTGTAGGTTCATTTGACCCTAACTTTAAAGAAGTTTACCCTAAAGGATACAGCTCATTGGGTTACATCACTACCAACGATTCTATACTAGAATACATGGTTCACTTCCAGAATGTAGGTAGTTTTGCTGCTGAAAATGTGGTGGTAATTGATACCTTGAGTTCTAATCTTGATTGGACAACATTGAAGCCTGTATTTAATTCAAATAAAGGAACTGTTACTGTGAGTGAAACTGGTGTAGCTAAGTTCACCTTCAATAATATCAACCTACCTCCGGTTACAGCTGAGCCAATAATGAGCAATGCATTTTTTACCTATACCATTAAGCAAAGGCCTGCCCTTGCTGTTGGAACCCAGATAAAGAACAAGGCATCTATCTATTTCGATTTTAATGCACCGATAGTTACCAATACAACACTAAATACCATACGCCTTCAAACATCGGTACCTACTATCGAAAATGAAGTAGTAAATAGCTTCAACCTCTATCCAAATCCGGCAACCAATACCTGCATGATCAGCCTGAACAATGCACAAAATGGCATAGCTGAAATGAACATGAGCGACATCACTGGCAGGTCAATGCAAACAATGGTTTTAAGCCTTGAAAAAGGCAAGCAGAACATCCCGCTTAGTTTGGCCTCTTTAACTCCTGGTGTTTATTTCGTAACCATAAATGGAAACGGATTACAACAGACCCAGAAGCTGGTGATAATGAAATAAGAGTTGTGAATTGAAATATTTCCCTCAAAGCCTGATTGCTACATGCAGTCAGGCTTTTGATTTTTTTAAAAAAAATAATGGGACACTACTATAAGCGAGGGTGCTTCGACCAGTAGTGGATTTTTAATCCATGCGAAAAATTACCTGGGATTGTTGGCGACTCCATAGGAGTCAAAGCGTTGTAGCATTTGAAGCCGAAAAAAGGTGTACACCGATATATCGGTGCAACGCACAAAAGGTTACTGTCCTAAAATATCTTCGACTATTAATAGTGATTATCTGAAAGAATACAAAAACGCCTGGTTAACCCGATAAATCGGGTAACATCATATTTTGTTTGTTTTTCTACAAGGCGTGCACTCCTATGGAGTGTCCCGCACTCATCCAGGCTACACCAAAATGGTTAAAAGAAACACACCAAATCCGAAGGGTTGACATTATTGTAGAATAGGAATCAGAAATGCCGGTGAACCCTGAAAGGGTGACATTATGCGGTGTTAATTTTTATTAGAGAGAGGTTGATGCTCTGGTTTACAATTATTATTAATAGCAATTGTAAGTATAGTTCATGTAATGGGTTACAGTGTCGGTGTCAGGGGCAGTCCATTGCCTTAGGATACACTGCTTAATCCTGTTATCAGTAAAGGTATAGGTATACCCCCTGTATGATTTTCCAATGGTATACAATTCATAAAGCATGTGCTTGTTTTGGTAATACAGGCCACCATAATAATAATATTGACGGAAGTCGGTAGGGTCGCCCTTCACGAAACTTTGACCTGAATAGTAGGTAAAGTCATTTTTATGGGCAGATTGTCCTTTTACGGTTTCGTAAATCAGGTCGCCGTTTTGGGTAGAATAGATAAGTGTATCGCTGGGCCTGCCATCTACAGTAGATATACTGCTTAGTGGGTTGCCAATAGTATCGTAAAAATATGTTTTAAAGGCAGTACTGCCAGAAGTGATAAACCTAGTAGACTGAGTGCTTATGAGGTTGATACTATTGAGCATCAGTGTATCAGTCTCCATCAATACACCTGCGGTGGTATCAGTAACATTAAAAATAACTTTATTGCCCACGTAAGTATAGGTGCGTGTGCAGCCCTTTACCCCGGTCACAACCAGGTTAGTGATACGGTTTTGTGCATCATAAGTGAAATTAGCAACAGATTGCACCGAAGTAGTAGAGTCGGTAAGCGTGGCTAAATTGCAATGATGGTTGGTAGTAGTTTTACTACATGAAAACAGAAACGATGCATACAATAAGCCTGTAAAGAGTAAAGTCCTATATCTCATATGCGCAAAATTAAATGGTGTTTACACTGCCTGTATGCTAAGGTAGGTAAAATCTGAAAGAGGCAATTATTATTTTGTGATAAAGGTATGTAGGTTGTTGAAAATTATATGTAGGGTTTCTGAACCACTGATTGAAGCTGATTATTCAGATGAAGCTGATTTTATGATTTTGTGTGCAGGTTTGTCCCTATTCGGTGCTAGTCGTACACATTGTTCCCTGCGTTAGGAGATTTGACAACTCTTGAAGAGTTGTCAAATCTTACAAGCTTTGTCCCCCCGGTGCTCAGCATAGACTTAGTCTACGTCGCAGTGGCAGCCATTCTCCCGGATGGCGAAAAAGGGCTTTTTGTAGGGGGAGCAGGAACCAATAATATACAGGCATCAGGAAGTACACAGGTAGGAGAGGTAGACTTGGGGATTAGGGGTTTAAGAATTATAGAATATGTTATTTAGTTATTTAATTGTACTTTAGCCAATACAAAAAGAAAATCCGTTAAGTTATGGGAGATTAGAGTTTTTAGCACATTGGAACAAATTAGTAACTCTTGATATAAAGTGGTCGAATTTGACCACTTTATATCAAATATACCTGCAATTGGCCACACGAAATTTTCTGAATAAACCATGGCAAAGAGTAATAAAATAAACGTAAGAGGTACGGAAATAACCGTATTATCTCGAAATGAAACGGATTATATCTGTCTTACGGATATGACAAATGGTTTTAGAGAGGGTAGTGGGTTAATTGGTAAGTGGATTACCAATAAAAATACATTGGAGTATTTAGGCATTTGGGAAAAAATAAACAATCCTAATTTCAATTACCCCGAATTCGGGGTAATTGAACAAGAGGCCGGGGTAAACCGTTTTATCATGTCTGTGGGGCAGTGGGTTGAACGAACCAAAGCTTTCGGATTAATTGTAAAAGCAGGTAGATATGGCGGAACATTCGCTCATAAAGATATTGCGTTTCATTTTGCAATGTGGCTGAGTCCGGAGTTTCAAATTTATTTGATTAATGAATTTCAGCGCCTAAAAGAAGAAGAACAAAAGCAGCTTGGCTGGACAGCAAAACGAGAATTATCTAAACTAAACTACCATATCCACACTGATGCCATAAAGCACAACCTTATTCCAAATGAACTAACTCCATCACAAATATCAATTGTTTATGCTAGCGAAGCAGATGTACTGAATATTGCGCTGTTTGGTATAACTGCTAAACAATGGCGGGATGCAAACCCCGGTTTAAAAGGGAATATTAGGGATTATGCCGGTATCAATGAATTGATTTGCTTGTCGAATATGGAAAACCTGAATGCGGTCTTTATCCATGAAAAAATGCCACAAAATGCAAGACTGGTAAAATTAAACCTAATCGCTATTCAGCAAATGAAAATTTTGGTTGAAATAGAAAACAAAAAATTATTGAAATAGCATTATGGGCAATATTATGAGGTGCCCTGCTCCTCAGGTGCAGTCATCGTATTTTGTATAATATTGCTGCAAAGCCGCTGACCCTATGGGTCAGTAATACGTGAACTGCCACACCTACCAGGGTACATCCAGTCTTGCCTAGAGGTTTTATATATTATAAGTGCTTGTGGGTAACCTACTTCGCCATTCAGGAGAATGGCTACCTCCACGACGGAGACAGAGTCTCCGCCGAACACAGAGAGGGATAACTCCTCTCCGAACACCATTACCAATTAAGCCCCCACTTACCTTATCAACGTCACATTCCCCTTCAGATACTTAAGTTTCCCGTTAGGCGTGCCGAGGATGATGGAGTAGTTGTATACGCCCAGGTCTTGGGGGACGCCATTGTAGGTGCCATCCCAACCCAGGGTGGGGTCGTAGGTATTATGGTACACGAGTTCGCCCCAGCGGTTAAAGATGCTGAAATCTACCAGTTTGTCGTATTTTATATTGCCCAGCCTGAAGATATCGTTATGGCCATCGTTGTTTGGGGTGAAGGAGTTGGGCACATATTCGTTTACATTGTAGTCAACGGCTATATCTACCTGGGCGGTATCGGTGCAGCCCCATTGGTTCATGCCAATTACGGTATAGATGATTTCCTGTTCGGGTGTGGCCTCGGTGGTGGCTTGTCCGGGGTCGGCAATATTACCATTACTAGGTAGCCATATATAGAGTTCCGCACCCTCGGCATGCAATTCTACACTGCCGCCATAGGGTATGGTGTGGCTAGGGGTTACATTATTCAATACCACAGGTGGGTGCACCGAAACCTTTATAGTAGCCGTACTGGGGCAGTTTTTAGACAAAACGACCACTGTATAATAACCAGAATCGCTTAGGGTGATATTAGGAACAGCGGGGTTTTGCAGGCTGCTGGTAAAGCCATTTGGCCCTGTCCATGAAAAGTCGAAGTTGGAGCCGGTAAGGGTGCAGGTGAGTATCAGTGTTTGCCCACTGCATATGGGGCTATTTGCCCCAAGGGTGGGTATGGGTGGTGCAAGCGGGTCGGTAAGGGTTACCGGGCCCATGGTATTGGAGGTACAAGTAAACGAGCTAACATAAATATTGCTATATGTACCCGATGATAGTCCGGTAATAGTTACTTTCCCACTGCCATTGGCCACCAAAGTAAGCGTAGTTGTGGCACTGCTATGGGTATAGTGCACGATATACGATACCCCTGCATCAAGCCCACTTAGGGTTATGGTACCTTCCGAACCCTGGCAGGTAGTAGGGTTGGTATGGGTGAGGTTGGTAATAGATGGAATAGGGTGTACCACCACAAGGGTTGTGGCAGCTGCAGAGGTACATTCAAGCAGGGTAGCCGTAACCGAATAGGTGCCGGCCTGTGCCATATGCGCCGGACTCAATACCGGATTTTGCAGGGTAGACGTAAACCCTCCCGGTCCTGCCCAAGACCAGCGCACACCCGGTGAGGGGTCGGTGGCGTTCAGGGTCACATTAGTACCATCACATACCGGGGAGGTATTAGAGGCGGTGGGAACTGGCGGTGGTGTAGGCAAAGTGAGTACAACCGGCCCGACAACAATATTAGACGTGCAACCAAAACGGTTGGTGACAGAGAAATTGCTATAAGTGCCTGCTGCCAGGCCTGTTATCATTACCTGCCCCGAAATATTGGCGGTAAGCGTAAGGGTAATGCCCGACGTGCCATCGGAATAATTAACGGTATAGGTTTCACCTGCATTAAGTCCTCTTAGGATGATGGTGCCATCGGCATTGGTGCAGGTGGTGGGGTTGGTAAACAGGGTGCCAATAATAGCCGGGGTAGGATTAACCAAAACCACCGTAGTAACATAGCAACCCGATGTGGTGCTATAAGTGATAATAGTGGTGCCTGCACTAATGCCGGTTACTACTCCGCTGGTAATACCTACAGTGGCTATAGCAGTATTGTTCGACCTCCATGTACCACCCACCAGCGCATTTGCCAATGGGGTCGAGGAGCCCGCACAAACTGTGGTTGTCCCTGTAATGGCAGGGGGCAATTGGTTGATGACTACAGGCAGTGTGGTAATACAACCTTCGGGGGTGGTATAGGTGATGGTTGACATGCCTGATGCTATACCAGTAAGGATACCTGTGGTAGACCCAATGGTACAAACACTGGTACTACTGCTGGACCATGTACCACCCGGATAAGCATCTCTCAATGTGGTAGTATTAGATTCACATATATTACTTAGCCCTGTAATGGCAGGCGGATTAGGATTAACTGTAACGACAGTATTCACATAACAACCACCTGAAACTATATAAGAAATAAGGGATGTGCCGGGGGCTAAACCACTTACCATACCTGTACTAAAGCCAATAGTGGCTACTGCCAGGTTGGTACTGGTCCAGCTACCACCGGTGAGGGTATTGGTAAGCAGGGTGAAATTACCTACACATACCGAAGTTGTGCCCCCAATAGGTGCAGGATAGGCAAAAACGGTAAGTGTGGTAGTAGCCAGGCAACCCGTCATAGTAGTGAAACTCATGATTGAAGTTCCGGCTGAGATGCCGGTGGCCAAACCCGTAGATGGGTCAATAGTTGCCACACCCACCCTTGAGCTGCTCCATGTGCCGCCACCCGGTGTAGAATTGTATAAGGTAGTGGTGGTACCCGCACAAATTGCCAGAGTGCCGGCAATGGGGTTAAGCGGATTTACCGTAACTCCATTGGTAGCTGTGCAACCTGCAGGGGTGGTATAGGTGATAATTGCTGTACCTGATGCAAGACCATTTACTATTCCGGTAAATGTGCCTATAGGAGCTATTCCTGGGTCGCTGCTGGTCCAGGTGCCACCCGGTGCCGCATCAGAAAGAGTGGAATTGCTACCCTGGCAAATTGAAAAGAGACCCGTAATAGGGAATAATGGGCTTACAGTCATTACCATGGTACCCACACAGCCTTCTATTGTGGTATAACTAATGAGCGATGTTCCTGCTGATATCCCTGTAAGAAGTCCGGATGTGATGTCTATGGTGGCTATGGCAGTATTGCTACTCCTCCATGTGCCACCTGTATAGGGTAGGTCATTTAAGGTAACACTGCTTCCCTGGCAAACAGTTGTAGGCCCCGATATTGGGTATAATGGATTTACGGTAATCAATGTTGTAGAAATACATCCAGCCGGGGTGGTATAGGTAATAATTGAAGTGCCTGAAGTAACACCGGCAACTATGCCCGATGTGAGACCTATTCCCACTATAAGCGGTGCACTGCTTGTCCACCTGCCGCCTGCTACTCCATTGGTCATAACTGTGGTACTACCCATGCAAACAGTAGTTGTTCCCGCTATGGGCAGCCGTGGGTAAACAGTGAAAAACAATGTAGACAAACAACCCGATGGGGTGGTATAACTAATAATAACCGAGCCATTTGAAATGCCCGTAACATCACCCGTGCTTGCCCCTACCGAGGCTATACCTGGGACCGAACTGGTCCATGTGCCACCGGCAACAGTATTTGTAAGGGTAGTAACATTCCCCACACATACCGATAGTGTGCCCGAAATAGGTACAAAAGCATTGACCATTACAGTAGTAGTAGCCACACATCCTGCACCCGTGGTATAGGTGATGGTAGCTGTTCCCGGCCCGAAGGAGGTTACCGCACCTGTGGTAAGTCCTATAGAGGCTACCGGAGGGTTACTACTGGTCCATGTGCCACCTGGGGTAGCATCATATAGGGTAGTGGTGCTACAAAAACTGGTTATCCCGGTAATGGGCGAAATTGGGTTAACGGTTATAGTATAGGTTGCAATACAGCCTGCCGGCGTGGTATAACTGATGATTGTCGTCCCTGCCGATAGCCCGCTGACCAATCCCCCTGATACCGAAATGCTAGCTACCGTTGTATTACTACTGGTCCATGTGCCACCGGGGGTAGCATCAGTGAGGGTAGTAGTATTCCCCTGGCAAACCGCCGTGAAACCTGAAATTGCTGCCAATGGATAAACAGTAATGACCTGTGATGATGCGCATCCATAAGGATTGACATAAGAAATAATTGATGTACCCGAGCCTGCTCCTGTTACCAATCCGGTACCTGCCCCTATGGTTGCTACTCCTGTATTTGAACTGGTCCACGTGCCGCCCGATACTGTATTGCTAAGTGTGGTTGTGCTGCCCTGGCAAAGTGTGAAACTACCCGTAATAGCAGATAATGGATTTACCGTCACCACCTTTATCCCCACACAGCCGCCTATGGTGGTGTATGAAATAACCGATGTTCCTGCAGATAGGCCCGCCACAATCCCTGTCGTTAAGCCGATGGTGGCAACAGTGGTATTGGCACTATTCCATGTTCCACCTGCAGTGGCATTACTAAGTGTGGTTCCGCTACCCTGACACATTGATGCTGTACCGGTAATAGGTGCAAGCGGGTTCACCGTAACCAAAATGGTGGTATAGCAACCTCCCGGTGTGGTATAGGTAACAATTGCAGTACCTGTAGCTACCCCTGCTACAATGCCGGTAGTCAATCCCGCTGAGGCAATACTAATATTGCTGCTCGACCATGTTCCGCCCGGCACCGCATTGCTCAAAAAGGTAGTGCTACCTTGGCAAACCGTAGTAGTACCTGTTATCCCGAATAGGGCATTGATGGTAACTGTCATTGTAGCCTGGCAACCTGCCGCTGTGGTATAAGTTATAATTGCAGTTCCGGTTGCTACTGCAGTTAGCAATCCTGAAGTAGTATTGATGGTGGCTACTGAAGAATTTGAGCTAAACCATGTACCTCCTGTGGTTGCATCTGCAAGCGTGGTACTGCTACCCACACATAATGCTGATGTGCCTGTAATTGGGGAAATAGGGAATACGGTCATGTTGGATGTCACATAACAACCTCCCGAACCAGTATAAGTAATAGTTGCTGTTCCGCCAGACACCCCGGTCACTAATCCACTTGAAATATCTATTGGTGCAACGCTGGTATTGCTGCTGGTCCAGGTACCACCTGTGGTTGAGCTGATTAATGTTGTTGTACTCCCTTGACAAACCGTGGTTGCCCCTGAAATATCAGCAGGCAATGCAAGTACGGTAACTGTAGTTGTTGAGATGCAGCCCGTTGCATTTGTATACTGTATCACTGCCAAACCAGGATTTACACCCAATAATAGCCCGCTTGTAGCACCTATGCTTGCTATGGTAGGGCTTAAGCTAGCCCATGTGCCGCCCGTTAACGTATTGTGCAATGTAGTTGTGGCACTTACACATAGGGTAGTAGTGCCGGTTATTGGGGCAACCGCATTTACCGTGATTATTGTATTGGTAAAACACCCTCCGGGTACTGTATAAGTAATGGCAGTTGTTCCTGCCCCAACCCCTGTTAGCACTCCTGTAGAAGAAACTATGGTTGCCACCGAGGTAGTTCCACTTGTCCATGTGCCACCCGGGCTTGCATCGGCAAGAGTGATAGTATTACCCTGGCACGCACTTGCTGGGCCGGTAATTGTGGGCAACAAATACACACTCATGGTAGCCGTGGCCCGGCAACCTGCCGCTGTGGTATAGCTGATTATTGAAGTTCCTGCCGCAACCCCTGTCACAGCTCCGGTTGTGGAGTTAATGGTGGCAATTGCTGTTCTGCTGCTGGTCCAGGTGCCACCGGTGGCGGCATCTGTAAGGGTGGTAGTGCCGCCCAGGCACACATTGAGCGTGCCACCTATTGCCGATATGGCGTTCACAGTTACAGTGGCTAATGCTGTGCAACCCGTAGATGCCGTATAGGTAATACGTGCCGTACCTGCCGAGACCCCTGTCACAATGCCTGATGATGTGCCTATAGTGGCTACACCCATATTACTGCTGCTCCAGGTTCCGCCTGTTGTGGCATCGGTGAGGGTAAGGGTGGCTGATTGGCATAGAGGGCCAGCACCTATTATACTTGCCGGTGGGGCTATTACCGATATGGTAAGTTGGGATGTGCATCCCGCAGCCGTAGTATAGGTTATGGTGGTAGTCCCTACCGATACCCCTGTTACTACCCCCGTACCCGCTACTACTGTAGCTACTGTTGTATTGCTGCTTACCCATGTGCCACCGCTAATGCCATTGCTATAGGTGGCCGTTGTTCCCCTGCATACAAATGAGGGGCCGGTAACAGGTAAAACAGGATTTACGGTAATGGTATATGTGGAGGTAGCTACATTGGCACAGGCATCGGTTGCGGTAACTGTATAAATAGTAGTAGCAGTGGGCGAAACGGTAACAGAGCTTCCCGTCATACCACCCGGTGCCCATGAATAGGAATAAGGGGCAACACCATTTGTAGCAGTGGCACTCAATGTAGTTGACGAACCTATACAAAACGAGGACGAACTTGCCGTAATGGCACTGGCATCAATAGTATGACCGAAAACCGTGAAGATAAGCGGGGTACCTGCATAAATATAAGCTGTGCCACAAGTGGCATCGGTGGCATAGTTTTGGTAAAAGTTCATGGTAATCCCCAGGTCGTAGGAGCTACAGGTAGGGGCAGGTATACAGCTTGTCAATGAGGACAATATAGATGCCGCAGTGGCGGTACAGGTTCCTGTAAGGGTACTGTTGCAATTCCAGAAAAGGCTGCTACCCGATGGGCTACGGCAGGAACCCAACTGGAAATCGTAGGCCCCATTGAGCAGGCGGCTGCCACCATTGGTAATGTATTGGAAGGAAAATTGCAAATCGGTAATAGTCACCTTAGCCGGAACCGTGGCTGCATTGTAGTAAATACAACCCACGGTCCATAGCGGGCCGGGGCTATAAGACGAACCCGTAACCGATGAAGAAGTAACGGTTGACACCAGTGGGTCTATGACAATAGGGTAGGCAGATGACGGCCTGTCAAGCCACTCACCGGGCAGTATGATATCCAGGTTGCGGTCATTAACCTCACCGGCAATGCCGTATTCCAGTGGTTTCAAAGTGCTTTTTTCGGCATT
>CANGSR010000069.1 GCA_947456055.1 Chitinophagaceae bacterium | reverse complement strand
GTACATCCCAAAATCGACCTCTTTTGCTACTTTAAGCGTATTGTATTTGCCTACGTTTACCATTGCGTGCAATATACGGTTAAAAATTGATTGGAGAATACTCTGGTAAAAGCTGGATTTAACATTTAATATACCGGATATACAACAGAAAAATGCCGAAATCTTTTGACTTTTCAAAAAACCATCGTAATGTTGCACCCCGAAACAGAAAGTGCGATGGTGTAACGGTAGCATCACAGACTCTGACTCTGTTTGTCTAGGTTCGAATCCTAGTCGCACTACAAAAATGAGAGCGGAGAAACACAGCAGAGAGCGCTGAGGTTTCTCCGCTTATTATTTTTACCTTACTCCACCACCACCTTACTATTCATCACACCATTAGCCATTGATACAGAAATCATGTAGACTCCTTTGGCCAATCCATCGGTGTGGAGTACATATGTATTTTCGCCATCACGTGTAATTCCTGATTCATGCAACAATATGCGCCCAGTAATGTCTGTTAGTGTAACTGTGTATGGGCCTGCTTTGCTTGCGTTGAAAACTATGTTTGTTGCTGATTTGACAGGGTTGGGAGTGATATTGATGCCGTTGTTGTTGTTCCAAACAGTTGATGCTTCTACTGGTCCGCAGGTGTAGAAAGGACGACCTATAGAGGGGTTGCCGTTGGCTACTACTTCTAGCAGGTAGGTACCTACAGGGAGACTACTGGGCAGATCGAAGTAGGTAGTATCTGATGCGGTGCCTCGCTGCACTCCATTACTGTTCCAGTTGTGGGTGCGGGTATAGTAGACATTAGCACCATAAGTAAGCCTAATAAGGGGATAATTGGTGGGGTTTTGCCATTCATCGTTGTAATTGGCACCCTGCGAGATACCATTGAAGAGCTTGCCCACCGCCATATATTGAGTACAATTGATTTTGATAATGGAATCGACTATAGGCTTTCCTGCTGCCAACGCAGAACCAGAGGGCGTGTATACGTAATATTGGTTCAAGCCGAAGTTGGCAAACAGCACATTGCCATCGGGTAGAGTGAGCATGTCGTTACCAGCGCAGGGGCCTGAAAGTGTGTCTCCGCCAATGGGTGCCGAAATTCGAGTCCATGTGCCTGCAAGGTAGTCGAATTCATAAAAATAAGTTGGTGACAGGAACCAACTGGATACCAAATCGGTGTCGGATAGAGAGCAGAGAATCTTGCCGTTCACCATTGTAGCTGAGGGGCCATCAGGTGCGCCAAGGCCAGGAGGCATGTGTGGGCCAATAGCCCAGCTCCCAGGGGCAGCAGTACCAGATGGTGTATAGTAAAGTGTATTGCCCGATCCGCCGAAAAACACACCACGACCATCGGGTAGTAGTTGCGCAGAGCCGGTCTCAGCTGCTCCCCAATCATACAATGTCAACGGAGGGGGTGCATCACTTGTCCAGTTGCCCAGGGCAGGGATATAACGCTCAGCACAAGGGGCAATAGCACCAAACGACCTGTCGGCAAATAGTATGCTGTTGTCTTTGAGCAGTAGCCATGCAGTTTCTGAATGAAAGGTAATAACCGTAGCACCCACCGAGAACGCATTAGAGATGGGGTCGTAAATGCATGTACGTTTGGAATTGCCCTTGACAATTGCCTGCAATACACGTCCATCAGGCAGGAGTTGTGAGTTGCCGTCCAGGAGGGTATCACCTGGTATCAAAGGGGCAGGAGTCCAAATGTTTGTAACCGGGTCGTATATTTCGGCTTTGGCACCACCACTGCCATATTCACCACCGGCAACGTACATGCGGCCATCGCGCAGTACCTGAGATGCAAAATAAACACGGGTATCTGCCATTGGGGCTATGGTCGACCATGTACCGTTGACATAACTTCCGTGAATGTCGGGGGTGAGCATGTTCCAGGTATTACCAGGATCACCAGGGCAAGTGCACGAAAAACCGGATGTTGCGTCCCAGTCTGACTTTACCAGTACACGGCCATCGCTAAGTTGTAGCATCACGCCGTAATTTTTGTTTGGTGCAAGGTGGGCCAACGCTGTCCAGGTGCCCTGTGCTAGTGCATTGCAAAACGAAATAAGGGACAGCAAAATGCAGGTGGAAATGATTAGGATGCGCTGAGTGCGGGAATTTTTAATGGGCATTTTTTTTCGGCTTAGGTAAAACGAAATCAATTAGCCAGACAAATATACACATAAATTCAATTGATAGCTTGGGACATTTGAGGCTATCGACGACTTGCCATTTTCAATTTCGATAAATTGAAAATGGCTTTGCAATATAGATTAAATATTGTCTATTCTTTATTTGATTTTATAACCTGGCTTATTGGGGTGTAAGGGATTAGGCATAAGCTGCTGTGTCGCAGGGTGTACTATTAAGTCCATATCCTCCATAGGTAAGGCGCCAAGTAACGTTTCATCACCAATTACCAATGCCCCTACGAAGCAAAACCTGTTGTCATAATCCACTCGTACTGGCCCCACATACGGCACCTTATGAGAGGAACCATCCGCAATGGTAACAGGTCTTAAATCTAACTCGTCTAATTCTAACTGGTATGCCACCGACTGTGGTATACATAGCATCAATGCACCGGTATCAACAAGTGATGTAAGCTCAATTGCTTTCAGCAATGGTAAGCGAGGATTGCTGAGTTTAATTTTTGAGTAGGTAAGCCCCATAAATTTATTTATAACGAATTTAGCTACAAAAATGGAATATGTGTAGTTTAGGTGATCTAATATTTTTTTTTTAATCGCTTTTCCACATTTAGGTTTGTCTATATTGACATTATTAATCGACAAACCACTTGTCTCCTCCTTTTAGGAGATATTACATCCCCAATACTATAATCATGTAACTTTTAAATTGAATTCTGTAAATCCTACTTAAATACTTAATGCACCTTTATGGGCTTCAAATTATAAGCAGCACTGCTACCACTGTGCTTTTTTATCTGCTATCAAAAAATCATGCATAAGGCAATAAAAATCACACTTTGGGTCATTGCAACGATTATCTTATTAGTTATAGCAGCTGCAGTTTGGCTCAATTCAGAATGGGGGCAGGACATAGTAAGGGCTAAGGCAGTTACCTATCTTGCTGGTAAGTTGAAAACTGAAGTTCGGATTGGCCATCTTGGGGTTGGTTTTCCAAAGTATATTGTAATCAAAGATGTGTTGATTAAAGACCCGGCACAAGATACATTACTGAGGCTTGATGAATTGAAAATAGACCTCAATATGATGGCACTCATCAATAAAAAGGTAGATATTCAGCAATTGGTTGTAACTGGGGTACACACCCATATATACCGTAATCTTCCTGATTCCAATTTTAATTTCACTTATATTATTAATGCCTTTTTAAGTAATAAACCATTAGATACACAAAAGCCTCAGGCCAAGGCTGGTAATCCTTTCAATATTGCCGTGGGTAAGGTCAAACTGGACGATATTCATTTGCGGTATGATGATTTTACAGGTGGCACCCGACTTGGAATCAACCTAGAGCATCTAAACCTGAAAATAAGAAATCTTGATTTGGATAAAATGATATTCCATATACAAGACCTCGCTATTACAGGCTTGCAAAGTGAATTCAATCAGGATACCTCATTTCTCACTATAAAGCCTCTCAAGCCAGGCAAATCTGAATTACAAATTATTGCTGATAATGTTGATATTAAAAAAGTGGCTTTTAAATACCAAGACCACCTAAATAAACTGATGCTTGCCGTGAATCTTGGTAGTTTGCAATTTAAGCTCAATAAGTTTGGACTGGCAGATAATGTGGTGGATGTGAAAAAACTTTCAGCCAGCAATACCGATTTAGCTTTGGTTTTAGGAAAACACATTGCATTAGTTAAGTCTATCGATACAATTACCCATATAAATAGTACAGACAGTTGGAATATAAGTGCAGGTGAGGTGCAGTTTAAGGGTATGAACTTTAGATTGGATGATGAAAACCACCCCAGACAACCCAAGGGGATTGACTATGCCCACCTTAATATTATAAACATTGAATTAAAATTGCAGGATGCAAAATATTGTCCGGACAGTTTATCAGGAGATTTGAAACAGCTATCAGCAACAGAGCAAAGTGGTGTGGTGATAAAGGAACTTCGGGCAGCTTTTAAATATAATAGTAATGGGGCTGTATTAGATAATTTATACCTTGAAACACCCAATAGCCTAATACAAGACCATTTGGAATTGCATTATCCCTCGATTGACTCAATAAAGTCGCAATTGACCAGGATGCAATTAAACGTGAACCTGCAGAATTGCAGGGTAGCAGTAAGTGATATATTGCAGTTTGTGCCAGATCTGGAGCAACAAGATGTTTTTCATAAAAACAGGAATGCAGTAATAAAACTGGATGCAGCACTTTCGGGGTTACTGAATGATTTAAGTATTTCGCACTTATATGTTGCCGGGCTCAATAATACAGAAGTATTGCTGAGTGGATCACTAAAGGGTGTACCCGATATTGAAAAAATTAGCTACAGTTTAAATATTGTCAAATTCCAATCATCGTCTAAAGATGTGTCAACATTTGTACCGGATTCAGTATTGGCGGCAATTCGCATCCCTGATCAATTTACAGTCACCGGGCAGGTTGCAGGTACTATCAGGGATTATAAAACAAATTTAAACATTGCCAGTTCAGATGGACTTGCCTATGTAAGGGGTACACTGTTAATGTCACCAGGTAAGGGTAGGGAACAATATGATTTAACAGTAAGCACTGCCGACCTGAACATCGGTCATATACTTCGACAGGATTCAATACTCGGTGCTGTAAGTGCCCACCTGGTTGCCAAAGGCACCGGGTTTGACCCTCAATCTATGACATCCACTATTGATGGCAATATCCTCTCTGCTTTTGTAAAAGGTTATCGCTATCATGATATTAACTTATACGGTAAAGTTGCGGCAAAGCAAGGAGACCTAAATTTGATATGTGCTGACCCCAATGTACGTATTCAGGTGACTGGCCATGGTGATTTTACCGGTAAGTATATGGCTGCTAAAGCTGATATACCTATAGATAGTATAGACTTTCAAGCGATTAAATTATATAAAACAGAATTGCGTGCAAGTGGGATTATACATGCCGATTTCCCAGAATTAAACCCTGATTATCCGAGAGGGAAATTTACCTGGTGGCAACCAATTGTAAATGCTGATGGCAAGAGGTATTATTTAGATAGCCTGTATGTACTATCTACCCCTACTGATAAGGGGCAAAATATAAAGGCTGACCTTGGTATATTGACAGCCTCAATTACTGGTAAAATTCCATTGACGAAAATTGGATCGGTAATAAAAGAACATATAAGCAGGCACTACAGTTTTATAGCTATTGATAGTGTTAGTAATGAAAAGTTGGTAATAACGACAAATGACCAACAAAAAGCTAATTTAAATAATGTAAAACCGACTGACACTAACAAGTTGCCACTTGAATATTCTCTCAATATTGTCGCTGAAATACAAGATAAGCCGATGCTACATGGATTATTGCCTGGCCTTACATCTTTCGATTCTATTCATTTTGCAGCCAGCATTACACCCATTAACATGAGCCTGGAATTAACCTTACCGAATATTGTATATGGAGCTACTACAATAGATAATGGGGTTGTACAGGTACGCAGTACCGATTCTTCTTTTACATACAAGATTACTGCAAACCAGATAAGCCAGGACAAGTTTTCTATTTGGTTTACAAATATCCATGGTTTACTTGATAGGGATAAGCTAACCACCAATATTAGCATATCTGATGCAACCGGCAAGGAGCGTTTTGCAGTGGCGGCAGATCTGCAAATGAAAGGTGACTCACAAATTATACACCTTAAACCCGGGCTGAAACTGGACTATAAGAATTGGGTGGTAGCCCAGCCGAATTGTTTTGTAATTGGGAAGGGGGGATTTTACTTTCGAAATTTTGATATTAGTGAAAGTGGTCAGTATATAAAGGCTAATAGTGCTGAGGCCAGGCCAAGCTCACCACTTAAGGTGGAGATAAATAATTTCATGTTGTCAAATATTACAAATGCCATTAGTAGTAGTGATACCTTGCTTTTGGATGGACTACTAGGTGGTGTTATTAACATTGAGCAATTTAAACCTTCCCTCAAGGTTACAAGTGGCCTCAAAATAACAGACTTATCTGTGCTTTGTGATACACTTGGGAACTTACAGGTGCAAGTAGACAATAAACAGGAAAATAGTCTGGCAACAAAAGTAAAACTTTCAGGGCATGGTAATGATATTGATGTAGATGGGGTTTATTACCTGAAGCAAAATAGAGGTGATGATTTTAAATTGGACATTGGAGTGAATGCATTAGCTGTGCATAGTTTTGAAACCGTAGCCATGAACCAGATACGGAATAGCAGTGGTTACCTGCGAGGGAAACTAAATGTGCAGGGTGCGCTTATGGCCCCGAAAATAACAGGGGAGCTACATACGGATAATCTCACAACAACGGTAAGCCAGTTGAATGCCACATTTAAAATGCCATCTGAAAAAGTTGAGTTGTCAGATGGACGTATTTCATTGATTAATTTTTCTTTGCATGACGATGCTGACAATAGAGCAATTATTAATGGCAGCATTGATATAGCTGATTTTGCAAAAATGAATATGTATATGGAGCTGAAGGCTACCCAATGGCATGCGCTGCATTCTACAATCAAGGATAATGAAATATTTTACGGTGACTTGATGCTGAATACCAGCCTCACTATAAAAGGGAATCCAATGAGGCCAATGGTAGAAGGCGACTTGAAAATACTAAAGGGCACAAAACTTACTGTCGTGAATCCTGAAACAAACCCTGAAATTGAAAGTAGAAAGGGAATTGTACAGTTTGTGAATATGAAAGATACAGGGAGGCAGAAACTATTTATCCCCCGGAAACCACCAACAATAAAAAGCAATGCATCTTTTGGTGCCGATTTTAATGTAAATATTGCTATAGACAATGCTGCCGATTTCAGCCTTATTATAGACAAGGCATCGGGCGACTTTTTGAATGTAAAAGGGGATGCCAATATAAATGTAGCTATGACATCCCTGGGTGCCATCAGCCTTACAGGTAGCTATGCCCTCAGTGACGGTGCTTACCAAATGAACTATAATTTTGTGAAACGTAAGTTTAAGATTGCCAATGGTAGTATGATAACTTTTGCTGGTGACCCAATAAAAGGAACCAATCTTGATGTAACCGCAGTTTATGAAGCACAAGTGCCACCGTATGATCTGGTGCAACGCCAGATAACAGATAAAGCCCAGCTCAATTTCTATAAGCAAAGACTTGCATTTGATGTGAACCTGTATATGAATGGCCCAATTCTAACCCCGAGGCTTACATTTGATATTATACTGCCTGAAAGCAGGACCTACAAA
Organism: Chitinophagaceae bacterium; assembly: GCA_947456055.1. Taxonomy (GTDB): domain Bacteria; phylum Bacteroidota; class Bacteroidia; order Chitinophagales; family Chitinophagaceae; genus Nemorincola. The sequence goes on along the minus strand of CANGSR010000069.1, from coordinate 9,335 downwards.
CTATCTGCAGACCAGGTAGACCTTGTGCAAGGTAAACTCAGTCAGGTGCGGATGGATACATCTGAATTGAATAAGCAGGTATTTGCTATTTTGATACTAAACAGGTTCGTTTCAGATGATCCTTTTAGTTCGGGTGCAGGCAGTAGTGCTACTTTTACAGCACTGCAAAGTGTGAGTACATTTATAGGTGAGCAGCTGAACAGAGCAGCAGGTAAGCTGGTAAAGGGGGTAGATTTCTCTGTTGACCTGGCCACTACCGAAGATTATACAAGTGGTGATCTCAGGCAACGTACCGACCTAAACCTTGCTGCATCTAAACAATTACTTAATGACCGACTTAAGTTGACGCTGGGCAACAATTTTGAGTTGGAGGGCCCCCAATCTAATAACGCAAACCAAAACAGTTATGTGCCATCAAACCTGGCAGCCGATTATTTATTATCGGCAGACGGTAAGTATACTATGAGGGCATACCGCAGGGCTTATGATGTAGGAGTTTTGCAGGGATTAGTTACTGAAACAGGGCTGAATTTCATTGTTAGTTTTGATTACAATAAGGTCCAAAAAGCAGTTAAACCAAAGAAAAGTATGGATGATTTTAAGATGAAGACAAGAAAATGAAAACAATGATATTTAAGTAAAATGCGGGAAACAATCATTAAGAATTTATTATTTCTAATAATAGTGTGTGCAGGTACAGCCTGTAGCAATAGCAAGCAATTATTTGGTGGCGAACGCCTTTTTACTGGAAGTATCGTACATATTGAGGGTAAGGAGATAGGTAAGAAGGAACTTAAAATACTTAAAAATGACCTTGCAGGACTAGTTAGACCTAAACCTAATTCTAAAACACTAGGATTAAGGCTGAAATTAACTTTATATAACCTTGCAGGTGATACCAAAAAGAAAAAGGGATTAAGGCAATGGTTCAGTAATAAGGTGGGTGAACCACCGGTACTAATCAAAGTTGTGACATTAAATAACAATAAAGAATTAATGGTCAATTTCCTGGAAAACAGGGGCTATTTTAATGCAAAGGTGACTGCTAAATTTGACTTGGGGCTGAACAAAAAGTCGAGTGCTTTATTTACTGTAGAAACAGGTCCTCAATACAAAATTAAGGAGGTTATTTTTAAGAAGGATACTACCCTGGTTATGAATGTTATTGACAGTAACTTTAATGAAACCTTACTTAAGCCTGGTTCGGTATATAACCTTGATGTAATAAAGGGGGAAAGAATAAGAATTGACCGCATGCTGAAGGAATCAGGCTTCTTTTATTTCCAGCCCGATTATATAGTTGTGGTGGTTGATAGTTCGATAGGTGATCATAAGGTGAATATGTATGTTCGCCTAAAGCAAAAGGATATACCACCTGAAGCTTATCAAAGATATTACATAAATGATGTCTTTATTTATGCAAATTACAGGCTAAGCAGTAAGAAGAATGACACCAGCAAAGACAATAAGATTTTTGTAGATGGTTATTGTATTATCGATAAAAATGGGGATTTCAAGCCCAAAGTGTTTTCTGAAATAATGGTGTTTAATAAGGGAGATATCTATAGTCTCGACAATCAGAATACATCGTTAAGCAGGTTGGTGAATATTGGTAATTTCAAGTTTGTAAAGAATCGGTTCGAAACTGTAGGGCCGTCATTACTCGATGTGTATTATTACTTAACGCCATTTCCCAATAAGTCATTAAGGTTTGAAGCAGGGGCAAATACCCAAAATGACAATAGGGCTGGTACTAAAGGTAGCGTGAGTTGGAGGCACAGAAATGTATTTAAAGGTGCTGAAGAATTTCTATTCAAACTAAGTGGCGGTTTTGAAGCACAATATAGCGGCCCTGTAAAGCAGCCAACCATTTACAACTTTGGCGCTGAAACCAACCTTTCCTTTCCCCGGTTTATGGTTCCTTTCTATAGTGTTAAAACCATTAGCCGTAATATGCCACGGACGGTCATGAAATTGAAATACAATTTTGAGTCATCAGCCAAACTCATTAATATTAGTTCCTATTCAGCGGCTTTTGGATATAATTGGCACCAGGGGGCGCATACAGAGCATCAGTTTTACCCAATCAATTTTACTTATGTAAATACAGATACAGTGGGTAGCCCCGAAAATTTGGGTATATTATATGGTAACCTGGTATTTAATGGTATTATCATTGGCCCCACTTACGAGTATACTTATACATCACAGGTAGGGCCGTCAAGGATGCATTCCTTCTATTTTAATGGCAGGATTGACTTGTCGGGGAATATCCTTGGATTAGTACAAAAGGCTGATTATGAAACAAACCCACAGAAATTATTTGGTTCCACCTATGCGCAGTATCTGAAAATGCAACCTGATTTCAGGTATTATCTCAGGTTATCCCCTGCCACCATTATAGCATCAAGAATCGTATTGGGTATTGGGATTCCTTATGGCAATTCGATGGCTATGCCCAATATTAAGCAGTTTTGGGCAGGGGGTAACAGTGACCTTAGAGGGTTCCCATCACGCCTTGTAGGGCCAGGCTCATTTAATGAATTTGATTCCGCAAATTCTCGAAGGTATATCCAGACATTAGGAGACATGAAATTGGAGATCAATTTAGAGTTGCGCCAAAATTTATACAAATGGTTGAATGCAGGGATTTTTGCCGAAGCAGGCAATATTTGGCAATATCGTGCAGACGCAAATTTTCCTGGTGGCCAGTTTACATCCAGCTTTTATAAAGAACTGGCTGCCGATATTGGTGCAGGTCTCCGTTTCGACTTTAAGATATTGATATTGCGCCTTGATATAGGTATGCCAATTCGTAAACCCTGGATGGCAGAAGGCCAACGATGGGTAACCGACAAAATCGCTTTTGCTGATCCAGATTGGAAGAAGAAGAACCTGATATTTAATATTGCTATAGGGTATCCTTTTTAGAAGGGGGATATTGGGGGATGATTGCAGCTTTTTGTATATTTACATCTTGTAAGATAAATGCATCTATGTCTGTACCATTGAATAAAAACACCATTCTTCAAACAATTGCCGCAAATAAGCAGCAATTGGAAGATTTTGGTGTAATAAAAATTGGGCTTTTTGGTTCATTTGTAAGAAATCAGGCTAATGATAGCAGTGATATAGATTTTTTGGTTGATATCGCAAAGGACAGAAAGACTTTTAAGAATTTCATGACGCTTAATTATTATCTGGAAGATTTATTTGGACGCAAGGTTGACCTCAAAACTATGCAATCTTTAAGCCCATATATAGGGCCTCACATTTTGAAATCTACAGAGTATGTATCTATGGAGTGATTTAATGTAATTTTATTGTTTATTTTAATAAACTAAAGGGTCAGTTTTGGTAGTATTCAACTAAGACTTTGAAAATGAGAACATTTATTATCTGCGAAGAGCCAAGTAATTCCGGTATTTTTAACGACGAATATTTTCTTTATATTTGCTAATAAATTACCAAAATGGTACATCCATTTATTACAACCAAACTTCCTGAATTGAACGCTGTATTTAGCCGTCATAATGTTAAATCAGTTCGATTATTCGGATCGGCTTGTACCGATGCTTTTAATGATGATAGTGATGTTGATTTTCTGATTGAGCCAGGGGATGAACCAGACCCGGTAGTGAAGGGCGCAATTTTATGGGATTTGTACTTTGCATTGCAGGATTTATTAAATCGAAAAGTGGACATGGTAACTGTAGATAGTATGAAAAATAAGTATTTTATCGAGGAAGTTAATAGGACTTCTATTCCGATTTATGGATGAAAAAATTAGAATATGCCTTACTGGTATATTAGTATCTGTTAATCCAATAGATGGGTATTTGTAATGAGGATGGAATTTCAATGTATATCTTCAAAATGAAATGATACGAATGTTTGTTGAAATAAAATTTAGGAATATTCAATATAATTCACGTTAAGAACACAATTTGGTAAGGTGGTTTTTAATTGTGCCACCTGATTTTCTATTTCAGCATCATTATGGGAAGAAGATAATAGGATTAGTTTGAGATTTTGAATGGTGATTCTTTGGCTTATATCCTCAATTGTGATTTGTGTATGGCCGAGATGTAGTAGTTCCAGGCCGTTTATTTGATTTATGGCTTTTAGACATTCATTGGTTAAGCCATGACAGCCTTTTAGTCTTAGTTCCCTTAAATATTTGAGACGCTTAAGAAATTCTATTCCTGAATCAGTAATATCTGTATTGTCAAGATCTAGCTGGTTTATAGATGTGATTTTTGAGGTCAACCAATCCAGCCCATCATCATTTATTTCTGTGTCCCGAAGGTTAATACGATTAGCCTCGTTGGATAGTTTTTTGAATTGTTGGTCATCAAATCCGAAATACTTTCTCCAAAAAAGCTTTTCCTTTTTGTTTTGGGCCATTTTGCTTAGAAATTTGAAGCAAATTTATTTAATTATCAAATTGAATGGTTTGCATTAAATGGCAGTAACTGAGATTAAATGTTGATGAAAAGTGGGGGCGAATAGCATATCCCTGTGTTTCATTCAGAAATTATGTACTATTTTGTGTCCTTTTTGTCTTTATGAAATTATTTATACTGTGTTTAGCTTTGTTCCTATCCAATCTGTCTTATAGTCAGCAAGGAGAAAATTATTTTGATTCGAGATGGATGGAGACTGCCAAAGATAATGCTGCTTACATATCTAAGTACAAATTGCAGGATTCTGTTTATAAGGTTGATGATTATTATGCAAACGGGAAATTATACCGCTCAGGATTTAGAACCTCAATAGAATCAAATATTTCTAAGTATAGGGTGGGGCATTATGTTTGGTATGATTCACTGGGTTTCAAAACATTGGAAGGCGATTATAAAAATGGCAACAGGGTAGGCTCATGGAAACATTATTATACCCATTCTACTGTATTGGCCAGTGAGACTATCTCAAATGATTCTGAAACCTTGCTGTATACATCTTATGACTCGGCAACTCAAAAGCTTTCGAACAAAACAATTTATAAGGACGGAGATATATGTTATGAATGGAAGTATAGTGGTGGCGATTCATTTTTAACTGAAACGTCCTACACCGAAGAGAAGAAAGGTAAGAGCAAAACTGTACATTATGCCAATGGAAAAATAAGTGCCAAATATACCTACCAGGATGGCAAGGAAATAACACATGAGTGTTTTGATTTAAATGGTTCTAAAGTGGCATGCGATACTACTGGTTCAGGGAAGAAGTTTTTGTATGTGGAGAAAATGCCAGCTGCGCATTATGTCTTAAATGACTATCTGGCTAAGAATATCCATTACCCTAAGTATGCCCGTAAGAAAAATATAGAGGGTAGGGTGATTGTGAAGTTTGTAGTGGATGAAGATGGCTCGATTTCAAATGTAGAGATAAAGAAAGGGATAGGAGGCGGATGCGATGAGGAGGCAATAAGGGTAGTGTCTGAAATGCCAGCATGGATTCCAGGATCTCAAAATGGTAAATTAGTTAGGGTCTATTTCACCTTGCCTATTCATTTTAAGCTTGACTAGCAGGATATTGAAAATTATTTTATGCCATTAATCTTGTTCCAGCGGGTTATGGCATAATTTTTAATTTCCTTATTGGTAGTAGTAAATGCCTTATCAAACCTGAATTCGCCACCCTGCATCATGCCACTACCAATCTCAGAGCGCAATGTTCCAGTCATTGTATGTTTAATACTGTCTTCATACATAATAGTTTTTAATTCACCTTTTACCATGCCAACAATTAATGAGCAGGATATCCATACCTCACCTTTGCCATTATTGTTGAGGTCGGTAATAGTAAATATGTCATTATTGAAATCCAATGTGAAATCGTAAGTGTCACTTTTATATTCAGTTACTGCCCAGTTTTGATTGAGCACCCCGTTTACCATGCGGTAGTGTTTTACACAGATTTCTGATGTGTTTTCATCGGCACTATTTTCCCCTGTTATTCGTTTTGTGGTATCGAATCTCGAAGCTATTATAAGCTGGAAGCCGAGTAGGTCTCTGTATTTTACTGCTTTTAATAATTTTCCCTTAGGTGTAAGCGATTTTGGTAAATCCTTAGCTGTAAGTACCACTGGTTTTATTTGGGCGAGTGTTTCAGGTTTATTATTTGCAAATACTTCAGGTTTTCTTTGGTAATAAGTTGTAGGTTTTTTTTGGGCAAATGAATTTAGACTAATCAGGAAGAGAATAAAAAGAAAGACTTTAAACTTCATGAAATTTTTTTTTGGACAAAACTAAAACAATTATTTCTTTTTTGCATGACGTTAATCAATTGTCAATGTAAGGTGAAATGTTGACATTGATACCGTAGATGTGTTTTTATCTGCATATTGTATGGTTTATTGAATTCCAATCGGGCTTGCCTTTTACCTATTTAATTCATTACTCATGGTTTTATTTATAAATTTAGCCTAACACATCGTACCTTTGCACCTTTTTACGGAAAAGCCAAATTGATGGCAATGTATCTGTAGGCCAGAATTTAATTTTTACCAACCAATGAACGAAAAAGAAATTGCACAAAGGCGCACCTTTGCAATCATATCCCACCCGGATGCGGGTAAAACCACACTTACCGAGAAACTTTTGTTGTTTGGTGGTGCTATACAGGTAGCAGGTGCGGTTAAAAGTAATAAAATTAAAAAGCATGCTACGAGCGACTTTATGGAAATAGAGCGGCAGAGGGGTATCTCTGTTGCTACGTCTGTAATGAGCTTTGAATATAATAATACTCTTATTAACCTGCTTGATACCCCTGGTCACAAAGACTTTGCCGAGGATACTTACCGCACACTTACGGCTGTGGATAGTGTAATATTGGTTATTGATAGTGTGAACGGGGTGGAAGACCAGACCAGGAAACTGGTAGAGGTATGCCGCATGAGGGATACGCCCATGATTGTTTTCGTAAACAAGCTGGACCGTGATGGTAAATTTCCTTTTGATTTGATGGATGAAATTGAGAAGGAACTGAAGCTCTCTTTGCATCCTTTGTCATGGCCTATAAATATGGGTAAGGAGTTTAAAGGGGTTTATAATCTTTATGATAGTAGCCTGAACTTGTTTACAGCCAGTCAGAAATCAACTGAAGAAAATACGGTTCCCATACCCAATCTGGATGATAAACTACTGGATGAAAAAATAGGGGAGCGTGATGCTAACCAATTGCGGGAGGATGTAGAATTGTTGCAAGGGGTGTATGGCGACCTTGATGTAAATAGTTATTTAAGTGGTCGTATAGCGCCTGTTTTCTTTGGTAGTGCTGTAAATAACTTTGGTGTAAAGGAATTGCTGGATACATTTATAAGAATTGCACCAAGGCCACAAGGTCGTGATACTGATACCCGTTTTGTAGAGCCTGGAGAATCTAAGTTTACTGGATTTATCTTTAAAATACATGCCAACCTGGATCCTCGCCACAGGGATCGAATTGCATTTTTAAGAGTATGTTCGGGCAGGTTTGCCCGCAATACATATTATAAGCATGTGAGGATGGCTAAGGATGTAAGATTTAGTAACCCTTATTCATTCATGGCCCGTGAAAAAGATGTAATTGAAGAGGCTTATCCGGGTGATGTAGTGGGTTTATTTGATACGGGTAACTTTAAGATTGGCGATACCCTTACCGAAGGGGAAGCAATGCAGTTTACCGGTATACCTACATTTTCACCTGAAATATTCAAGGAACTGGTGAATAAGGACCCTATGAAAACCAAGCAATTGGAGAAGGGTGTGATGCAGCTTACAGATGAGGGTGTTGCGCAGTTGTTTACCCAACATGGTGGTAACCGCAAGATTATAGGTTGTGTAGGTGACCTTCAGTTTGAGGTAATACAGTATAGATTGTTGCAGGAATATGGTGCATCATGTTCTTTTGTTCCATTGGCATTCTTCAAGGCTTGCTGGATAACAGGTGATAAGAAAGCGGTTGAGGATTTCGCCAGATTTAAATCGAATAATATAATGGAGGATAAGGATGGTAATTTGGTTTATTTGGCCCAGAGCCAGTGGTTCCTAAATACCGAAATCACTAATAATCCAAAGATAGAATTTCACTTTACATCTGAATTTAAGACTGCAAAAGGATAGCTTGCTATTTAATAAGAAACGGCTGCTATGTGGAATAGCAGCCGTTTCTTATTTTATGTACTCATCTAATGGATGGTCTCTGTTTTCTAAAAGCAATCTGAGATTAAATTATATAAGTTTGTCTGTTAGCAGGGTTCAGAGGGTCTTTTATGGCTGAATAAAAATAATGCAAATTTCCATCTGATGAGCTCAATTCGAGAACCATAGCACTGCGGTTTTCCTTCATCGCTTTTAAGCTCACTACTTTAAAATTATCATTGAAGAAAGATATTCTAAGGGTTTCTTCTGCTTCTTTATATTGTGCAATAAATTCATCAAATACTATTTTATCAGGAGCTGAATCCCTGACAACTAGCATTTTTCTCTTTGCTTCGGTTTCTGATAATGGTGGAAAGGAAATAAACTTAAAACTAAAGGTCATTGAAGTGCTTACCCAACTACATCCCGGCAGTAATAAATGGTAACTATCGAAGGGGATTTCCCTGTAATTATCATGATGTAATGGGATAGATAAATTCATTATTAAATACTTCTTTTGCCGTATGGGTTGATTTGCTGCAAGTTTCGTATTTATTTTTTTTATAAAAAATGATTTTGGTCAGGTTTTTCAAGTTTTTTTCATGTTTATACATGTATTTGTGCAGTATTTACAATTGGCTGACTTTATCAGGCTGATGTGAAGTTTTTTATTTTGCTTGAATATGAATGGGACGTTCTTAGAACATTCATTGGGCAATTGTATATAAACACTATTTTATAGAATCCTCCTCTCCTTATGACTTTCGTTAATAAGCTTATCTAACCTTGATGCCAGGGTTTTTTCTTGCTTTGCGCTCAGCACCCAATGGGCGATTACTTTCTTGTATGATGGAGGTTGTTTATTAAACCATTCCCATGCTTTAGGGTTAAGCATGAACTTTCGTTGCATTTCTTCAGTAAGCGACTTTGTTTCGTTTTCGTGAGAATAAATGCCTGATTTAGAATCCTTTCTTTTGTTGAAAGCCGCAATTCCAGCTGGTTTCATTAATCCAGCTTGTAAAAGGACTTCCACTTTTGCAATATTTATAGCACTCCATATACTCGATGGTTTGCGTTTTGTGAACCTAATCTTATAGGCTTTATCATCAATGGAATTTCTCACACCATCTATCCATCCATAACAAAGGGCAACGTCTACTGAATCGGGCCAACTTACAGATGGCAACCCGGAAGTAGTTTTATAATAGC
>CANGSR010000068.1 GCA_947456055.1 Chitinophagaceae bacterium | reverse complement strand
GCTGCAACCCCGGTTACAACACCGGTAGTTGAACCCACAGTAGCAGAAGAGGTATTTGAACTAAGCCATGTTCCACCGGAAACACCATCTGAAAGGGTAACATTAGAACCATTACAAATCACTGTAGTTCCAGTAATAGCTGTTGGGGCAATACAAATCTGAACATTATCCAGGCCAATATCTGTTGTACCATAATCAGAAGTAGCACTAAATCTAAGTATAGCAATTGATGCCGTTGCGGTAGTAGTTGTAGTTCTTGTAGTCCACGATGTAGCAATTGGTGTAGGGGCATCCAGAAGACTGAATGTGACACCACCATCAGTTGACAACCAGCACTTTAATGCGTCTGTTCCCGAAGTATTAATATAACTATAGCTAATATTCTTTGTTCCTGGTGTATTCAAGTTAATATATAAATCCAGATTACCAATTGTACCTGATGCTGCATCATAAGTATGAAATCTTGCCGAATATGCACCAGCACTAAAGGTAGGAGAATAGGCCCCACTCGAGGAGGTCCAGACTGCAGATGTAACATCATCATTTCTTCTCCAGGAATTATTACCAGTTTGTGGTGTATTAACCCAAAAACCATTAGGGATAGCTGAAGTACCACAGGTACTTAACCAGGATGATTCAAAACTTTCAGTAAAAGGTAGTGTTGCTACGCTATACGAAGTTGTTAATTTAACTCCAGGAGTAGGTGCCGATAGCCCACTATTAGTACAGGTAATATTGCACCTATAATAAATATTACTAGCAACAGATGCAGTATAGGCATTAATTGTAGCACCGGGTACATTTGTCCACGTTGCACTATCTGGTGCAGACTGCCACTGGAAAGCTATTCCCGATGTGGCACTTGTGCCTGATAATGATAAGGCAGAAGTATATAAACCACAAGCATTTGTTACAGTAGCACTTACTGTACCGGCAGTCGGGGTACCTGTACATCCGGGAGCAACTGACACACTAATATTATCAAGACCAATATCATCATTTCCAAAATCGGAGGTGGCACTAAATCTAATTATTGCTGTTGCCGTAGTAGCAGTTGTTGAGGTACTTCTAGTTGTCCAGGTAGTTGCAACTGCAGGAGGGGCATCCAGTGTGGTAAATGTGGTCCCTCCATCCGTTGATATCTGGCAGGTTAGGGCATCAGTACCACTGGGATTAATATAGTCATAACTAATATTCTTGGTACCAGCAGCACTTAAGTTTACATAAAAATCAAGTGTACCAACCGAGGCAGCAGTTGCATTGTAAGAATGGAATCTGGCAGAAAAAGCCCCCGCACTAAAGGTAGGAGAATAGGCACCTGATGTGCTAGTCCATGCCGCTGCCGTTCCGTTATCATTTCTTCTCCATGAATTATTTCCAGTAGTGGGAGTACCTCTCCAGTTCGCATTTGGCCAATCACCTGTACCGCAACCATTCAACCATGTAGTTTCAAAACTTTCAGTAAATGGCAATGTAGCATATGTGTTTGTATTCAATGTTAGTAACTGGCCAGCCGTATTTGAAGTAATACCACTTGTAGGGCACCTTACCTGGCAACGGTAATATATACTTGAGGTAACACTAGCCGTGTAGGTATTATTAGTAGCACTGGTTACAGTTGTCCATGTGGCATTATCTGGTGCAGATTGCCATTGGAATGTCAAATTATTCGCTACAGATGTGCCTGACAGAGACAAGGTGGAAGAATAAGTTGTACATCCTGAACTTACAGTAGCAGCTACTGTACCTGCAGTAGGAGTACCAGAACAGGGAGGAGTATAAACTATTGTTAAAAAGGGAGCATGTGTGCCTGTAGTTGCAGCGGCACCAGTTTCACCGGTTATAGTATAAATCCTGAGGGCACCACCAGTAAAACAAATAGATATCGGAGTGCTACTACCTGCATTTGTTGCAAAAAAGGCAGTAGATAAAACATTTGTTTTCGCTCCTATAGCTGTACCGTATGTGGTTGTAGCTAAGGAAGTACCAGATGCCATATTGCCAAACAAAGTTGATGCTGTAGTAACTGTAGATAAGTCACCAACAAAACCATAGGTTATCCAGCCGGAAGGGGTACCAGAACCACCATATGTAGCAACAGTATAACCTAGTGTTACTGAGGTAATTGTTGACCCTGCCGGAATTGAACTAAGACTAAACACAGCATAGCCTCTTTGGGTTGCAGCTGTCGATACAATATTTCCATCTGTACGGGTTGTACTAGTGGAATTACCAGTAATAAAAGTACCAGCTGTACCAGTTGAATAAATAGTAGTACTGGTTTGACCGAAAGTCAAATTGCTAAAACCCAACAGGGATACTAGTATTACCAGTAACTTATTGAATGACTTCTGTTTCATGCAAAAAGCTCCGACACTGTATAAGTTTTCCCTCATTTTCTCAATTTTTGAGATAATTAACCCGCCATTTGTAAAATTGCTCATAACCACGTTTTATTATAAATATAAAAATTATTTACCACTTCATTATTGACATTACAATGACTCACTGACACAAAAATGATGGTTTACTAATTCAATATTTTTGAATTAATAAAAACAACATAAATCAGTAAGAACAAGCAATATAAGGTTATAGCTACTAAAATAATCTAAAAATTAATAGGTAAAAGTTTGAGAAAGTATGGATTAGTGTGAAAATTAGCCTACAAGGTATTAAGAATCAATGAAATAATTGTTATTATAATGTTAATGACTTAAAAAAATGTTAAAAACATGTGCGTAAATAAATGATTGCTTGGTACTGGAAAATAACCACCAGTTAAAAATTATTCAATATAAATAACCAAACATCCATTCATGACAAATAGTTTAACTATACCCCTTGTTTTTACACTCTATATTCTTAATGTAAGAATACCATAACCTGTTTCATAGAATTTATTTTACCACCTTCATAAAACCATCTTCTTTTTTTCTACTTTTACGCCACTTAAATACATAGTATGCCTCATCAATTACTGAAAGGAAAAAAAGGAATAATTTTTGGTGCGCTGGATGAGCGTTCCATTGCCTGGAAGACAGCATTGGCTGCCGTGGCAGAAGGTGCGGAGATTGTATTGACAAATGCACCTGTAGCCTTGCGTATGGGTAAAATAAACGAACTAGCCCAGATGTGTAATGCCCAGGTAATAGGTGCTGATGCTACCTCCATTACCGATATAGATAATCTGATGCAAAAAAGCATGGAAATCTTTGGTGGTAAGATGGACTTCATCCTTCACAGCATTGGTATGTCGCCAAATGTTAGAAAGACAATTTCTTATACCAATACCAATTACGAGAATTTCTTAAAAACCCTTGATATATCTGCGCTTTCCCTTCATCGTGTTTTGCAATCTGCAATGAAGGCAGATGCATTGAATGAGTGGGCATCGGTAGTAGGATTAAGTTATATTGCCGCACAACGTAGTTTCCCCGGTTATAATGATATGGCTGATGCCAAGGCTATGCTGGAAAGCGTGGCACGTAGTTTCGGTTACCATTATGGCTTTGCTAAAAAAGTTAGGGTGAATACTATATCGCAGTCACCTACCCCAACCACAGCAGGTTCGGGGGTATCTGGTTTCGATGTGTTTTATGAATATGCCGAAAAAATGTCGCCATTAGGTAATGCTACAGCTGAAGAGTGTGCCAACTATACCATTATGATGTTTAGTGATTACACACGTATGGTAACCATGCAAAACCTGTTCCACGATGGTGGTTTCTCCTTTACCGGGGTAAGCCAGGCACTGGTAGAAGAATTACAAAAAGCAAAAGCCTCAGAATAAATTCATTTAGAAGGACATTTGGCTAGCACTAGACCAAATGTCCTTTTACTTTTTGTAGAACAATATACTAAAGGATTCATTATGGCGTTTTAAGTCGTAAATGAACTTGAATAGATCTCAAATTATAATTGGTATAGCAAATATGCGATTTGCCCCTAAAAAGTATATACAACTATTGGGTTTATCATTGGTATTTCTTACCAATAATTCAGGTGCCCAGGTTACCGGTGGAACATCTTCATTTGAATACCTGAGATTATCAAATTCAGCACATATAACTGCCCTAGGTGGCATCAGCATAGCCAATCCCGACCAAGATATTGCCCTTGCCTTGCAAAACCCTGCCATGATGAGGCCGGGTCTGCACAATGAATTGGAATTGACTTATAATAGCTACTATGCTGGTATCAGCATTATGAATCTGCAATACGGGTATCATGCTCCAAAAGTAAATACATCCTTCTTTTTCGGCGTTCAATACCTTAATTATGGTAATTTTTCCCAAACCGATAATTTAGGCAATGTATATGGTGATGTACATGCCTCTGACTATTCTATTACGCTGGGTGCATCCCGAAAATACCAGGAACATTGGCGCTATGGGGCAGATATTAAAATGGCTAATTCGCACCTTGGGACCTATAGCGCAAATGCTGCAATGGTAGATGTGGGTATTAATTATTACGACACTGCCAACTTGGTAGATATTGGTGCTACTGCCAAAAATATTGGGGTTATGATTTCCAAATATAATCCCGGACAACCAGCTGAACCACTACCCTTTGATTTGCAATTAGGTATTTCTAAAAGATTTAAACACGTACCATTAAGAGTATTTGCAACTATCCATCACCTTTACGAATGGGATATAAGGTATAATAATCCAGCCGACTTAACCGGTACTAATGCACTTGGAGTTTCAGACACTGCAAAAGACAATAGCTCTCATTTTGGTGATAAATTGTTCAGGCACTTTATTTTCGGTGCAGAATTTACTTTGGGTAAACATTTATTATTGACTGCTGCCTATAATGACTTAAGAAGAAGAGAACTAATACTCACCACTGCACCTGGTCTTGCCGGATTCTCTTTCGGAGTAGCCGCCGATATAAAAATGTTCAAAATACATTATGGCCGTGCATTTTACAACCTTACAGCCTATAATGAAATCAGTATTACCATGGCATTGAATAAAATGTTCGGCCTGGGGAAAACAGGTGAGAAGATTAAGTGGAATGCTGAGTATGCGAATTGGGAGTAGTCGATAGATTACCCATAATTTGCAATATCGACAAGCCAATTTTCTACAAAATACGTCTTTCTACTTTAGACTAACGACTAATATAATACCTCACCATAGGCCTGCTTTTAGAAGTTCTGTCAACTACCTCAAAGCCAGCCTTTTCAAATGATTTGTATAAGCCAATCCATGCAAATGTATCAGGGATGGTTTCGGTGGTAGGGATGGTTGGATAGGCTTCAATGATTTTAATACCCTGTTTCCGGGCTATTTCTATAACCCCTTTCAGCATAGCAACGGATACGCCAAGCCGACGAAAATGTTTATTGATAAAGAAGCAGGTAATAGACCAAACCGGCTCATCATCAATGGGTTTATGCACCCTTGACTTTTTCAATTTCTGGTATTGCTCACGTGGGGCAAAAGAACACCAGCCTATGGGTTGGCCATCATAGAAGGTTAGGATTCCTGTGGGTTGGTTATCCCATACCATTTCTTTCATTTTTTCCTTATTTCCATCATCCTGCTTTCCTTCCACAAACTCACGGTAATTTAGTCTAAAATACATACACCAGCAATTGCCACATGCTCCATTTTTACCAAATAGCTCCAAAAAACTTGACCAGTTGGCTTTTGATAATGGCTCAAAAGTAAGTCCGTCCAGAATATATAATTCTTTTACAGCGGGGATTACCTTCATATTTCATACCGATTTTGCACTAACAAATTTAGGATGCAATAGCATTAGATTCCTGATTTGGCTTAGGTTTAGGCATGAGCATCATTTCAACAAATACCACACACCAAACCAAAATACAAGGCACTGCCTTAATGGTAAAGGAGTAAATAAAGTGCTTTTTCACATAGGGTGGAAAAATGTCGGTGGTTGACATACTGGTAAACAACAAAACCAAAATCATTAGGGCTAGGCGCCAATTGGCCTTTTCATTGGCAAAATACCATATACCTACTCCAGCTACTGCAATAATGAAAGTGGAAGATTCAGCTTTGTGATTGAATATAATCACCCATAATAGCATAAAGGCAAGCATCATCAACCTAAAAGTTTGATTAGCATACATTTTATACCGTGTTAGGGGAACAAAAAACAGGATTACCCCTATCAGTGAAACCAAAGCCTTTTGATCAATCCCAAACCAGGTATGCAACCACCCTGCTACCGATAGGCCAACTGCTGATTTTGCATCTTCCTTAATTAATATAGCCCAATTATGGTATTGGGTCATTAAGGTTTGGAATGGGGTAACTACTAATGGTAATACCCCCAATACAATCATCCACAAAGCAGAGTACAAAACAAACTTCAACCTGCCGGGGTAAAAAAGTATGAGGCAAAAACCAATGGCACCATATACCTTAATATAAGTAGCCAAGGCAATCCATAATGTAGCCCACAGGGTTTTACCATTTTCCATACATGCGAAGGCAGCAATCATCAAGCCACACATAAGGCCATTGCTTTGGGTATTTTGTAGGCAAGTCAACATTTCAAATCCTGCAAACCATAAAAGAATAGCCTGTTTGCGGGTGGTGAATGGCAGCATTCTTACAGCAAAATATACAGTAATTGCATTAAGTATGTTCCATCCTATCAAGCCAGCTATATCTGAGAGGTAGGCCATTGGGGCCATTAAGAGGGCAAAGGTGGGGCTATACTTAAAAAAGTCCCAATGCAGAGCCGGATACAAACCATACAGGTTTTCCCCATGAATAAGATGAAAATAGGAATACTTGAAAATACGATAATTATTATACTCAGTTAAAGGGCGTCCCAGGAACTGATTCATTAGGTCCAGATGATTCATGATATCATCTGGATAAGGGTCTTTGGGGAAAGTGAAAATATGCGTGCCCAGTGAATATAATTGTACTGCTGCAAATATGGCACCAATAATATATAACACCAATAAGGTGACCGGCTTGAATACAAAAGATGGTAACACTGGTAATTTCATAAGTCGAAAACGGTAAATATACAATTACCCACCAAATGTTACAACCCGAGAAATAATGTTGTGGTAATATTGACCTTCTATTCGCTAGTTACAATCTAGCCCGGCTCATTTTTCATTAGTAGCAATTCTACAAATACCACACACCATACTATAATGCAAGGGATAGCCTTAATAGTAAACGGTTTGAAAATATTCTCCCTAATAATGGGTGGGAATAGGTCGGTAGGTGACATAATGGTGAATAGGAACACCATTAATAATAATAGTTTTCGCCACCAAAGAGCTTCACCTGCAAAATACCAGATACCTACCCCAGCAACTGCTATAATAAAAGTGGGTGACTCTGCCTTGTGATTAAAAATAATAACCCATAAAAGCATTCCAGCGAGCATCTGCAATCTATATACCTGATTCTTGTAGAGCTTGATTCGTGCAAAAGGGATAAAAAATAATATAAGCCCAATGACACTTACGATACTCTTACCCTTCTCTATGCCAAACCAGCTATGCAGCCACCCCATAACCGATAAGCCGTAGGATACAGATTGGTCTTCGGCCATCATTGTTACCCAATTATGGTATTGCCAGATAAGGGTATTGAAAGGCGTTACCAGTATTGGAACGAAAAATAATATAAATGACCAAAGAATTGTATAGGCGAAGGATTTTATCTTATCGGGATAAAATAAAAACAAACAAAACCCTACTGCCCCGTAAATCTTGATAAAAGTGGCAATTACCAGCCATAGGGTTGCCCACTGCATTTTACCTTTTTGCATACAGGAATATGCCCCAATAAAAAGCCCTGCCATAAGGCCATTGCTTTGGGTATTTTGTAATGAGGTGAGTAACTCAATCATTACAAAAAGCAAGAGCATATTTTGTTTACGATTAGTAAATGGCAAGGTCCTGACTGCAAAAAATAGGGCGAGGGTATTGATAAGTGTCCATATGGTTACTCCTACGAAATCGGGTAGATGGGCTAATAGCCCCATGAATAGGGAAAATGCGGGGCTATACTTATACAAATCCCATTGCTCATCGGGATAAAGTATATACAGGTTCTTTGCCTCCATCAGGTGGTGATAAGACTGCCTGAAAATCACATAATTGTTGTATTCGGTATATGCCCTGCCCGAAAACATATGGGGAGGTAATAGTAGCAATTGGAGGCTAGCAACCAGTGCCAGGAGTATGTAGAAAACTAAAGTGGCCCGTGGGTGAAGAAAAAATCCATAAATCGAAAGCCACACCTTTTTAAACATGCAAGCAAAGTAAGGTATTAGCAATTAGAATTCAAAACCAAGCGATAGATTACCCCAAAATGAAAAACCGCCGGCATACCAATTATTTGTATGCCGGCGGTATATTTTTAAATAAAATAATTAGCAACGCTCAATTACAACAGCACTTGCACCACCACCACCATTACAGATAGCAGCAACACCATATTTTGCCCCTTTTTGTTGTAATACGTTAATCAATGTAACCATAATCCTTGAACCACTTGAACCTAATGGATGGCCCAAAGAAATAGCACCACCATTTACGTTTACCTGGTCAGGATTTAATTTCAGGATTTCCATATTTACTAATCCAACACTGGCAAATGCTTCGTTGAATTCAAAATAGTTGATATCTTCCATTTTAAGTCCGGCCTTAGCAACTGCTTTTGGCACTGCAATAGAAGGTGAGGTTGTGAACCACTCAGGAGCCTGTGCAGCATCAGCATAACCTCTAAGGATTGCAATAGGCTTAATACCCAGGCTTTCAGCTTTTTCTTTGCTCATCAAAACAAGAGCAGAAGCACCATCATTCATTGTACTACTGTTGGCTGCAGTTGCAGAACCATCTTTAGTAAAGGCTGGACGTAGACCTGGAATCTTATCGAATTTCACATTATAAGGCTCTTCGTCTTTACTGATAACGATAGGGTCACCTTTTTTCTGAGGAACGATTACCGGAACAATTTCATTGGCAAACAAACCAGCTTCAATAGAAGCCTGGCTGCGTTTGTAACTTGTAATCGCAAATTCATCCTGCGCTTCACGAGTAATATTGTAAGTAGTAGCACAAAGGTCGCTGCAATTACCCATAGGATAATTGTGGTAAACATCGGTAAGGCCATCCTTAGCCAAACCATCAATAACAGTTACATTACCATATTTGTTACCCCAGCGAAGGTTTTCGTTGTAGAAAGGCACATTGCTCATGCTTTCCATACCACCAGCAACAACAACATCAGAATCACCCAACATGATAGATTGTGCTCCTTGCATAACTGCCTTCATACCACTGGCACAAACCTTATTAACAGTAGTGCAAATAACATTATCAGCAAGACCTGCAAATTTAGCAGCCTGCCTGGCTGGTGCCTGGCCCACATTGGCCTGCATTACGCAGCCCATCAATACTTCATTAACCTCAGCGGCATTAATGCCCGCTTTTTCTATAGCGCCCTTTATAGCAATAGCACCAAGTTTTGTCGCAGAAAAATCTTTCAGCGCACCGCCCCAGCAACCTACAGGTGTGCGGACAGCGGATACAATATATACTTCTCTCATAAAATTTTTTAAGTGCGGCGAAATTACGAAAATCCCAATGGAATAATGTATTTGGATAAATGATTTGGGTCAGCCATACGGGCTATTTAGATGTAGGAATAACCAGAATTTATTTTATTGAAATCCCAATTGTATTAAATCTATATTAACAGCCGTATATGATGTGAAATATACACATCAAATTACTTTTTTATTCCCAATTTCGCCTTCGCATACTGCATAAACTTACCTGACCGGTAATAATATCCTCTGTTTTCTTGCTGGGCAATCATTAAACGTATTAATTCCTCATTGTAATATTTGGCAACTATTTCATATAAACTTTCAAGACTTTCCAGTTCCTCCTCACTTAAACTGTAATCATCCCCTTTCTTAATTATCGCATCAAGAAACTTATTTTTATCGGCACCTATCATATCCTCAGCATAAGGGAAAATAATTGAATAGGTGGCTTGGGCATCAACATAATCAATCATCTTTTTATAACTCTGTTCATAATTCAACAAATGAAACCTAAATGCAGAAGCGGCCTTGTTTCTTGAGGATGCAGCGTTGCTAGCTCTTGATAATAATCTTGTTCTCCAGGGCCTGCGCTCATCGAGGGGTAATCGATTGTAAATAAATTTATAATCTTCAAAATCATAGGTGAAAGGCATTAAGTCGTTAAGTACATTCACGAGTCCATCCTCATCATTTTGTAATTTATAGATGTTTTTTAGAGCCATCAAATATGGCAAATTAAACTCAGGTCGATAGTTGCCTGCCATTTGTTGTCTTGCATAGGTGGCTGCCAACTCAAGAATATCATTCTCAATTAAGGCATTAATCAATTTTTCATTAAATACATTATCATACCTAACCGGCTTAAACACCTGGACATATTCAGTTAACAGCCCATATTTATTTACCAAATCAAAAATAAGGTTGGTATATATACCTGAATTGACAATTTCGGATTGGGACTTATCTTTATACTGGTCAACAAGCCATTTTATTATTTGTGTCCTTCTTTCTACACTGCTATTGGCGCATAAATTCTCCAAATGAATGAGGTAAACCAAGCGGTAATTATTCTTATTGACAAATACATTGTTCATAAAGAAACCTACTGCCTTCTTCCATGTATCCTCATCATACAAAATATTGATACACTCTTCCGATTTCGCAAGTATGTCCTCTATTAGCTTGGGTATCTTGTTACTATTGAGGTTGATTTTGTAGTAAAAGAACATAAACCCATCGAGCATGGTATGGAAGTTCATAAAAGCTGCTTCATCCATCACATTGGCCTGGTATTGAGTGATCACAGGCTTCAGAACTTCGTCCCATAAGTCCACTACCTTCTTTAACTGGCTTACTTCAATATTCTTTTTATTACCTACTACTACCTTGATGCTGTTATTGATTATCTTCAATACATCATCAGGCGTAAATATCTGGGTAGCGGTTGAAAAACGGTTAATAAAAGATAGCTCAAGGTCTTTGTTCTTGCCTAATATTTCCTTTGCCCATTCTTTTAATTCCAAAAAGGATATTTCTTCCAATAAAGCCTCTACTGCACTCACTTTCTTTTTCGCCTTTACAGTAGTAGCAGGTTTAATCTTTTTGCCATTGGCTACGTGAACAAGCAATGCTGCTTTATGCCTGCAAAAAGTATTACCATTTTTACAATCACAAACATTGTTGGTAATTTCTCCGCTTTTGGCAATGGTAATTGATACATCATAGCTTTCCTTACCCTCATCTACATAGGCTATAAAATGTCCTTTTTCAGGTTCATCGCATTCCCTTACCTTATTTTTTTCAGCTAGTTGCAATAGTTCTTTGGGCAAGGAAGTGCCGAAGTTTTTAAGTGTAATTTTCATTTGCCGATCATTAAGTAAACAGAATATAAAATTAGGATAAAGTAGTATAAGGTATTAACAAAACAAGGTTTACACTTAATAATGTGTAAACCTTGTGCAAAAAATAGAATCACCCATTAGTCCACTAATAGTTTCCTCACTTCAGTAGGCTCACCCGGGATATTGATGGTAACCAGGTAGGTACCTTCGGCCAACACTGGCAAGTGAATCAATAAGGTATTTTCTTCCCTGGTTAGTTTTTCTGTCATATTCAATATTTCCTGGCCTTTGATATCAGTAATGGAAATAGCAGCTTCACGCATCAAGTTATCAGGACAATGAATATTTAACCTGCACCATTCTTTACCTGGATTTGGGTACAAATCTGAAATAGTAAACCTTGACTGGTTAACAATTGGCACCTGAATATTGTGCTTATTAGTATCACTATTCATAATTATGTACTGGCTATTGAATGCAGTGAGATTGCTACGTGAAGACCAGGTAAGTTTACTACCGGCTGTGGTATAATTAAACTGGACCGCACTATCTATTTCACTACTCCAGGTATTACCGAAATCGCCGAATGACCTGCTGAACAATTTGAAATTACCAGCCCTGTAACCAGGATAAGTAATTCTGAGTTGGCTAAACTTAATACTATCAAGAGGGCTGAAAGTCTGATTCAAGCCATAATTATTGACAATAAAATAACCAGGCACTTGTGGGCGGCTATCAGGCTTTGTGTCCGGATTGCTGAACAGATGGAAGGCTACCACCTCACCAGCAGGATAAGTGCCTGAAGATGGTAGATTTATATTGAGATCGGCAGCTGCAAAACCATTAGCTCCTGCGGTATTCACTAAGGGGTTTCTGTATACCCTACCTGTGCTTACCGGGGCAGTAGAAGTAACAATATTTGTGGATGGAACCTGTGTGCTGAAATTGGCTTTTACATCATAAAGAGTTCCACTTGCGGCGTCATACTGATTGAACTGGAAATATTTTATCAATCCGGTTTCAGTGGCGGGATTAGGTATGATGTGCATTTTTTCCCTTACCTCGTTTTGGTTTAAGGCATAATTATAGAATTTCACCTCTTCTATTTTACCATCATATTTAGACCCCTGACCAGGATGGTCGTCGAAGTTGATGATAAACGGAGATTGAGACAGGTCAATCACAGGCATAGGAGAATAATTATTTACCGTATCAGCTATACCATTCAGGTACATCACTACACCATTTGGGCTATAAGAAAGTACAACATAATTCCATTTGGTACTATCGCATACCAGACTACTTGAATTACCATAATTCACCATGCTGTCGGTATAGCATAATCTTAGATTTGGTGTATAACCATTAAAAATGAAGCCAAAGCCAAATCCATATCCTGCAGACCCCGGATACAGGTCGTGTGATACAATCTGGGCAAAACTACTCTGGAGTCCTTTAGGCTGTATCCAGCAGGAAATTGAGAAATTATTGCTATTGATATTAGCAATACCCAGATTCACTGTTTGGTTGGTACGGTTTAATTGGAGGCATTTACCAGCCACAGTATCAGGAGCGCAATGATCATCAGTTACTATAATCATACTATCAACTGTGTGGGAATTAACCTGCCCAGTAGCATTAGTAACAGATAGGGTAACACTATATGCTCCCGGACCAGGATATAGCACCTTTGGTGTTCTGGAGGTGGCACTGCTTACCCAGGTGGCACCAGGGAAAGTCCAGGTTCTGGTAGCACCAGCATAATCAACCATGGAATAATCGAAAAAGTTCACCGTATCACGGGTACAACCAACATATTGCTTATCAGCCATTGGTTGGGCGACCGGAGCACTTGTGGAATATAAAGGTGATTCCCAAACGCTGCTATTACCACAAAGGCGTATTTTACTATCACGGTAAAAAATTAAAGCCCCTACCCTTGCCTCAAGCCCAGCTGGTAAGCCATCGCTAAAGGCTATCCAATCGGCCATTGTACTATCACGATAATATACCTTTGATGGGCGTGTATTAGTAATGGCATAGACTCCGCTTTTTGTCCCACCCTGAAACTGTAAATAAGCCACATGCTGAGTAGCCAGGGTTGGGCCAGTAATATTTGTCCAGGTAGTGCCACCATTCAGGGATTTGAATACTTTATTTGAGGTACCAGCATTAGCCATGCAATAGTATACCTCATTTTCGTTCAGTGGATTAATGGCAATATCTGTATTATAATAACTGTAGGCAACTGGCAGGGTTAACAAATTCCAGGTAGTGCCGGCATCTGTTGTTTTATAGATACCATTACTGCAACACACATATATAACCTTAGGATTAATACGGGAAATTTCGAAACGCCAAACCTTATGTCCACTACCAAAATTATGAAGAGCTACATAGGAAGCACCACTATTAGAAGATTTCCATAAAATACTATCCTTACCTAAGTAGAAAATGTGTGAATAACGTGGATCAACAACTAACTTACTTGAAAACAAACCATAGTAATCATCCTGCGGCCAAGTGGCATTGGGTACCGACGGAGCACCATAGGTTATACTACTTGTAAGGGCAGTAGGTAAAACTAAGGTACCAATATCCCTAAAACCTGCTATACGGGATCGACCATGGAATACATGGCCCGTGGCATCTTCACCACCACCCAATGAAAGCGATTTACCACCACCATAAAACTCACAAATGGCAGTATTACCATTATGGTAACGGCCACCTACAACTATGTCTTCATCCCAGCCCTGACCGAAACCCCAGAAGTCTGAACTTCTTAAGCCATTATTGCGGACAGACCAATTAGAGGTATTGGTAAAAAAGTCGCTGGAATAGTTTACACCACCATCAGTAGCCATATAGGCATCTCCGCCAATTGCTATTGCCTGCTGCAAATCGGGGTGTAAGCCAAATGGACCTGAATAACCACCTAGTGGACTAAAATTAGCCCCACCGTCGGTAGACTTATATGAAGTAGTAGTACCTACAATAACATCATTGGCATTCAATGGATTTACAATCATACTTAGGTCATAGAATCCCTGACCGTTTGACATGCCTAAACCTGTTGTTGCAGAACTACCGCCAAGTCCCGAAGTAGATGAAGCTACCGCAACTGACCAGGTAGCTCCACGGTCGGTACTTTTGAACAATTTTGGAGGAACAGATGAGCCAATGTTGATACAATATACAATACTTGAATTAGCAGGAGACACACCGAATCTTGCTCCCTTGGTATCTTCTGCCGACAATGAACCTGTAACTACTGAAAAGCTGGCTCCAGCATTTACAGAACGCATTAAGACTACAAGATTTCCTGTTGTTGAACCAAATGCATAAACAGTATCATTATTATTGGGGTTCATAATCAGGTCATAAAGGGTACCTGTAACAGTACTACCGGTTGACATAGTCCAGGTAGTGCCTCCATTATCGCTATAATAAATAGATGTAGAACCTGTAATAACAATCCTGCCTGTGGTGCGATGAATAGCAATGGCATTGCCACCACCACCGGTAAAACCACTTAGTACTGACCAGGTAGTGCCACCTGTAGATGTTTTGAGGAGCGCATTTGACGAACCATCATAGGTGTAAACAATATTTTCGTTGGTTGGGTCAACTGCTATAGAGTTAGACCCACACGAGGTGAGCGAATCACTCACTGACACCCAATGGAGACCTTTATCGCTAGACCTATAAAAAGTACCCGGCTCACTACCTGCATACAATACATTAGGATTGGATGGGGCAACACCTATACAATAAATATTATTCTGGTGATTTTCTAAATTACCAGATGGTGCCTTGTAAGTTTGGGTAGGCCCTAATAGGGTCCAGTTGGCAGTGGTGGTGGTGCGCTTAGCAGTGTTATTATTACCGTTATGCTGGTTTGCAATTGATTGCAGCAATTGGTTTTTATTATAGTCAGGGTCATATTTAACACCACCATCAGCCTGAACAAATGGCGCTATGCTATTGCGCCAACGGATATATGCATTAGCATAAGGGTCTTCATGAAACTCCTCTTCATCAAAATCATTCCTGTCAACAGGGCTCAATTTAGATGGCTTTTTATCTTCCTTGTTAGTGTTTTTATACACCTCAATTAAAGAGTCTATATTATAAATATTCGGGTGCTTCCAGTCCACTAGTTTCACCCATTCAGGTACAGGAATGGTGGAAGGCAGGTCGAAAGGGGAACTTTGCTGGGCAAATGAATTGGTTTGAGTAGCAAAAAACAGGATAAAAAATGCACCTGAAAAAAGATTGAAGAACCTCATGCGAAATTTTTAAATAATTAGAACTGAACCTCTAAAGACTGTAAAGTTATGTAAATATTAATTTGGAAGGAAGTACTGTGATTTGACCTTCAGAATTTGGTTTCACTAAACGTTGACACCATTGAAATTCAGGATGATTATTTACCTAAAAAAACACTATTCTTTATTCCAAAATAATTATGAGCAATCACATGAATACATATCTTTATCCCATGTTATTAAGACTCCGCCTTATATCCTTGATTCTTTGTTTGTGTTTAAGTATCCCAGCTATTGCAACGCCTACTGTGCACAAGGGTACAAAACCTGCCTGGGTAGTAAATGCCCAACCGAATGACAAACTACTGGAACTTAAAGAAGTAAACGATGGATATTATATCCAATTTTTCGAAGAAGAATTAAATGTAGAGAAGGATGAAATTTACCACCACCTAATAAGGTCGATTATATCAAATGAAGGGGTGCAGGCTGCATCGAATATTTCTATTGATTTCAATCCGGATTATGAACAGCTATCATTTGATAAAATAATCGTTTGGCGTGATGGCAAACCTATTGACAAACTAAATAAAAGTGCATTTAAAGTAGTTGCGTCTGAACAAGACCTAAGTATGTTTATCTATAATGGTAATTATTCTGCTTACCTGATACTTGATGACATTAGAAAAGGCGACAGGATAGAATATTCCTACACCCTAACCGGCTCGAATCCAATTTATTGCAAAAAATTCTTCTTTAATTTTTATGAACAATCGCAGGATCCAATTGGATGCCTGCACTATTACATCACCTGCCCCAAAAATAGAAATCTGAATTTCAGGTATTTCAATAATGCAACAGAACCTACCAAAACAGAAATTGGCAATAACACCATCTATGAATGGAGCTTAACCAATATAAAGGGCGTGAAATTAAATGCTAATTCCCCTGCATGGTTCAACCCATTCCAGCATGTCCAGATATCTGAATACAAAGATTGGGGAGAGGTAATTGATTGGGCTTATAAAATAAACACCCCAGAGGAAAAATTGGGTGGCAATCTAGGTAAAAGGCTTGCTGAACTAGAGGGTAAATACCACAATAATGATTCTGGTTTATTTAGGGCAATAGTAGATATTGTTCAAAATGAGGTCCGCTATATGGGTGTAGAAATTGGCACCTATTCCCAAAAAGCCAAT
>CANGSR010000067.1 GCA_947456055.1 Chitinophagaceae bacterium | reverse complement strand
GTACATTATCATTAAAGCGGGTCATTTGTACCACATAGCAATCATGGGATAGGCGCTCGATAAAGTCACTTTTTTGATTGATAATTTTATTGGTCAGGAGGTCGGTGTAATTCCTGGCCGCCTTTACTGCGGCTGATTCAACACCAGCCAAATCAAAACCAAGGAGATAAATAGCAATAATTGGCAATGGCTTTTTTATCTTCCCGAATTCAGTTTGAATTTCATCTTCCTTTTTATATTGTTCGCCCAGGTAATTCCTGAAGCGCATTAGGTCAATTGCGTTTTTAGCCTTTTGTATTTCAATCAGTACCTTTTTATGCTCACCAGTATTTGTTTTTATGGTTGCGATAAAATCATATCTTGAAACAGCCAATATCTTTTGTTCATCTGTATAAACAAATTCCTGTGGCTTAAGTTCCACATCATCTAATGTCTCTTCAATAAGAGTTTCTATGAAAAAACGGGCAATGCGGGTATTTTGCATCAACCGTTTAAACACAACATCATAAATTGGATTCGCAATTATCATACAAATGGAACTATATGCAAAAATACGGTTTTCTGTATATGAATGTACAAGGTTTTTGAATGAAGATAAGGTTCCAACTTTGAAGTGCGCTGCTCCGATGGAGCAGTTTTCATTTATTATTATTTTTTCTACAAAGCCATTGGCTCCTATGGAGCCAACGACATTCAAAAATGTGTTACCGGCGGTGCAGTTTATTTGAGAAACTAAAATTTACGCATCACTTATTGCAATTTTTGTTCCTTGCATAAAAGTAAAATACCTGCGCCATATGGTAGACTTTATTTAATCAACGTTCCTTACCTTTGCGCCTCTATATGAATTTACAGGTTCAGATTATCAATAAGTCGCCACATGAATTGCCGCTTTACCAGACTAGTGGAGCTAGTGGGATGGATTTGCGAGCCTGGCTTCAGGAGCCGCTGACTATTAACCCAATGGGTAGGAAACTGATACCTACAGGTTTATATATGGCGATTCCGATGGGGCATGAGGCACAGGTGAGACCACGTAGCGGGCTGGCAATAAAGAAGGGACTGACAGTGGTAAATGCTCCGGGGACGATTGACAGCGATTATAGGGGTGAGGTAATGGTGGCCATCATTAATCTGAGTGAGGAAGAACAGGTAATCAATGATGGGGAGCGGATAGCCCAACTGATTGTGACAAAACATGAGCGTGTAGCCTGGGAGGAAGTAGTGAACCTGGACGAAACAACAAGGAATGCCAGCGGTTTTGGCAGTTCGGGAGTGCATTAAAAATCCAATAATTATACTAAAAAGACTAAAAATATAATATGAATATCATTATCCCAATGGCCGGAATGGGCAAACGCATGAGGCCTCATACATTAACTACTGCAAAACCACTATTACCAGTAGCCGGAAAGCCTATTGTTCAAAGACTGGTGGAGGATATTATTGCTACATGCAATGAAAAAGTAGATGAAATTGCTTTCATCATTTCGCCTGCGTTTGGTAAGGAAGTAGAAGACCACTTATGTAGCGTAGCTGCGGCACTTGGTGCAAAGGGTAAAATTTGTTACCAGGAAAAACCATTGGGTACTGCACATGCCATATTATGCGCTGGCGATACTCTTGCAGGTAATGTATTTATTGCATTTGCAGATACCTTATTTAAAGCCACCTTTAGCATTGATACCCATAAGGATGCAATCATTTGGACGCATAAAGTAGAAGACCCAACAGCATTTGGGGTTGTGAAACTTAAAGCAGATGGTGAAATTGAGGCTTTTGTTGAAAAACCAAAAGAATTCGTTTCAGACCTTGCGATTATAGGTGTTTATTATTTTAGGGATGGGGAAGGATTGAAGAAGGAATGCCAACGCCTGATAGATAATAATATCCTGCTGAAAGGTGAATACCAGATTACCGATGCTATGGAGCATATGTTACAGAATGGCGTGAAGTTCTATACCGGACAGGTGGAGGAGTGGTTGGATTGTGGTAATAAGGATGCTACCATTTATACCAATCAGCGCACACTTGAAAATAAGAAGGGTAGTGAACAATTAGTCAAGTCGAGTGCAGTAATCATTGACTCTACTATCATTGAGCCTTGCTTTATAGGTGAGAATGTAATAGTGAAGAATTCGGTTATCGGGCCACACGTTTCATTGGAAGCTGGAGTGGTAGTAGAAGACTCAAGAATCAAAAACAGCATCATACAATCTCATAGTGTTGTTAAAAATGCGCATATGCATACTTCTATGTTAGGTAAAAATGTAACTTACATAGAAATGTCCAGAGAACTAAGCATCGGGGATTTTTCAACGCAAATATGAGATTAGTTATTGGTAGGTATTTATTGTTACTGGTATGCGTATGTGTATCATTTCTACCTGTTTATGGCCAACCAGAGGCTGTAGACACTACAGAAATGTCGGCTATAGGTAAGCGTACGAAGGCTGATGGTCTGTTTTACGATGCTATCATGGCCAAAATGCGTGGTGATACAGCCATGGCAAGGGATTATTATGAGCAGTATTCGCTCAAACGGCCCGAAGTTTCAGCTACTTTTTTCGAATTATCAAGGCTTTATTATAGCAACAGGAATAGTGAGAAAGCAGAAGCAAACATAAAGAAAGCCATAAAACTTGATGAGACTAATAAATGGTATAAGGAACAATATGCTACCATATTGGCCGACCGCAATGATAATGAGGGTGCTGCAAAAATGATGGCAGAATTATGTGTAGTGGAACCGGATGATAAAATGTATCCTCTCCGAGCCGCAGATTATTATGAGCGTGCTAAAAAATATAATGAGGCCATAACCTATCTGGATAAGGCATTAAAATTGAATGGTGGTACTGATGATGAGCTGATGATGCACAAGGTGCAGGTGTACATGGAGCTAAAGGACAATGAGAAGGCCATAGGGGTAATAAAACAAATGATTGCCAATGACCCAAAGAATGGCCAACTCTATAAGGCACTTGCTGAAATTTATGATACTGATAAACAGCCTGCCAAAGCTCTTGAGGTTTTGAACGATGCACAGAAGGTGATACCTGATGATGCATATGTGCAAATTGGCTTAGCAGTCCATTATAATAAGGTGGGTGATACCACACAGTATAAGGCTTTTGTAAAAAAAGTAGTGCTCAATAAAGACCTGGATGCCGAGGCGCAGATAGGATTCCTGAATGCGTATATACCTACCTTGGCCAACGATGCTGCTGCTAAGGCACAGGCTATGCCCATGGTTCAGCAGTTGGTTGCTATGCACCCTGACGATACCAATGTGATTGCTTATTATGGCGACCTGCTCCAATACTTTGGTGAGCATGATAGTGCTGTAGTGGTTTTCAAAAAGGTGTTGGCAATGAAGCCAAGGGACTATAGCCGTTGGGAAAAACTGCTTAGCGAATACAGGGGCAGGCAGGATGCCGATTCTCTGATAAAATATAGCGAAAAGGCAATGCGCCTTTTCCCGGTTAAGGCTATTATCTGGTATTTTAATGCAATAGGACATTCTAACAAAAATGAGTTTCCTGCGGCAATAAAATCAATGAAAAAGGCTATAGAACTACAGCCAGAAAGTGATACCGAAATGCTGGGTAATATGTATGGCGAATTGGGCAGCATTTACCACGCATCAAAGCAGGATGATTTGTCGGATCAGACATTTGATAAGGCCTTGAAAATAATTCCTAATGACCCAACCTTGCTGAATAATTACAGTTATTTCCTGAGTGAAAGGGGTAAACGGCTGGATGATGCGGCTAAGATGTCGCAACGGTCACTGGACTTAATGCCAGGGCAGGCTACATTTTTAGATACCTATGGCTGGATAATGTACCAAAAAGGTGATTACCAGAAAGCCAAAGAGTATATTGAAAAGGCCATACAAATGGCCGGCCTTGCTGCTGATGCCACCCTTTACGACCATCTGGGTAATATTTATTTCAAGCTGAATAATATAGTCAAGGCAGTTGAGAACTGGAAGAAATCGAAGGAAAAAGGTAATGACAACCCCAATATTGATAAAAAAATAAGCGAAGAGAAATTATATGAATAAAATTGTTGCCGGTTTCTTTCTTATCGCAATATCACTCAATTTATCATCCTGTTCATTAATTAAGTCTCTTAAGCGGCATAAGCACAAGGCGACCGATTCGGTGGCTATTGTTGATTCATCGGCATTAGGCAAAGATACCAAAATACCGGTCATCGCTACTATTGATACCGTTGTAAAGAAAGATACTACACTGGTTGCCAATAATGATAAAGCAAGGGAAGATTCTATAGCTAAGTGGAAGCAGAATATGGATGCTGTTATGCCCTTATGGAAGTACAGGATGGCCTACAACACTTTTAGTGGCAAGGCTAAGGTGCATTATGAAGGGGCAGATGATAGTTATGATTTTAATGCCAACTTTAGAATAAGGAAGGATAGCGTAATCTGGATTGAAATAAATGCAATGGCGGGAATCTTTAGGGTAAGGATTTTTGTTACTCCTGATAGTTTGTATATGATTAATTATATGAAGAAGGAGGTGACAATATTACCACTATCAGATGCAGCCAAAATTTTACCATCTAAAATTGACTTTTCATCTTTGCAAAATCTGATTACCGGTGAACCATTGAGGGATGGTAATATAGTAGGGGTAACAAGCAAGTTCGATTCATTGGTGATTGATGTAAGTGATACAGCTTATTTGCAACAGTTTACCTATACCAGGGCTGATAGTAATATGGTGGCTGCGGTATTGGCAACTCGCAAGCCTGATGGCCCTGTGGCACGGTCGGCATATAGCAATTATGAAAGGATAAAGAACAGGAAGATATCAATGGGCAGGGTAATAAATCTACAGAATGGTGCAGATGCATTTAAAATGGAAATGGAATTTATTAAGGCTGACTTTGATGAACCGCTTGATTATCCGCTCAACATACCGAAGAATTATACCAGAAAATAATAGGCTCATTTAATGCTCCTTATTATTTCCAATCAAATAAATTGACTTCATTTCCTATTGTTTCCTTTTCGAAGCCCTTTGAATGATTTATTATTCGCAGATATTGCGCCTTGTATAAAAGTGAAATATCTTCGCATTAAGATAGAATTTATCTAATCAACACTCCCTAATGAAACCTGAAGTTCTTGATTTTTTAAAGAAGAATATTGAATCTGAGATTATACATTATGTGGGCATCACCGCCGCACAGTATAATATAAGTAGGGATATTAGCTATAGGTATATTCTTAACGAGTATGTGGATAGCTATGAACTACTGCTGGAATTCGTATTCCTTAAAATTCTAGAAGAGCCCAATTCTGGTATCATAGTTACCTTCGAAATACAATTTGCAGATGAAAGTAACCTCCAATTGGCCGCAGATATTGCCTATACCAATGGTAGTATTAGGGTAGACAAGGAAACCATACAGATTCCGCTTGGTACTGATGATGGTATTTTGGGCCTATACCTATATGACCTGAAAAATGTGGTGGTTCTTTTGGTGAAGGAGTATATTTTGGATTATTGTGTGTAGGTTTTGTATAATAAACAGGTGATGATTTTTGATGAAATTATCATTCCCCTAGCCCCAATGTCATTTACAGGATGGTTTTCTAAATGTATTTTGATGCCCTTTCGTTTCGATGGGCGATGCCCATCGCTCTGAGCTTGCGCCCTTTCAGGGCTTCCCAACCGCACAAGGCTAGCACCCCAAGAGGGAATTGCCGTTTCAAGATTATTGAGCAAAATTACATTTAATGGGCATTTCTATTGTGTTTTACTCTTAATTGATAGTATCGCCGCTAAAAATCCTTACCTCATAATCCTTTATAGACTTAGTAGTATCGCCCTGGATTTCCAATTTTCCTATGGCAGCTAGTTTACGTAATCGCCAACCCAGATAGGTATCTCCGGTCGGTATGTTGTATTTGGCTAAAGCACCTGAGATAACTTTTGAGGCTTTTTGAAATTGAGCTGTGCAAAACTCCAGTACTTGGTGGTCGTAATGCTCTTCTGATTTTGAGTTGATTTTTTTACCAGCCTGATGAATCCTAATTCCCCCGTTTTCTTTCATAAGCCGCTTCCATTCATCGGTATCCATATCCAGTTCTCCGGGAGTCACTGTGCGGGCAAGTTTTCTTGCCTTTATGAGTTCTTTGGGGCTTATCTCGCCAATACTTTTTGGGTAGAATAACTTGCCACTATCATCTAAAAATGGCAGGCCGGCAATATTGACTACAAATAGCCTGCCCATGTATTTGGCCAAATAGCCTATAGCCCAAAGGTAGGTACAGATATCAGCAGGCCAGGGTGCCATCCATAACCATATTTTGGCATCTTCGTTTTTTGATAGTTCGTTGGCGGCTAGTAGCATCCGTTCCAGGTCATCAACTACTACAGGGTTTGTATCATTGCCTATCACATCAGTCCAGAAGGTACTCCTTAACTCCGAGAATTTTTGGCCCTCGACTTTTACTAGTGGCCCCACACTTAGTACATCTTTGATCACCACTATAGTACCCTGCATAGAGGGTTCCTTGCTTATTGCTTCTTTTAGTGGTTTGGCCGCCACATCACCAGTAACTATATGGTAAATCATCGTTTGTAAATTAGGGTAGCAAATGTAGTGTTATCAGAAGTATTTTGGAATATTAGTAAACAATGAATAGGTTTGGTGTGCCACAGACAATGAAATACTGGAAACACATACTCATCCTATCTGCACTTATTATAGGTGTTGTGGTTTATTTGTTTTTTCAGAATCCTAAGGTCATTAAAGCAATGAATTACTTCAAAAGGGCACCAGACACTATTTTGATACAGCCTTTTGCAGGTATGAATAAGGAGCAGGTAACTCATGTGTATCTTGGGTTGAAGCAGGTTTATCCATTTGTACAATTATTACCAGTAGAGGCTTTGCCAAAGTGTGCATGGTATGCGCCACGTAGCAGATACAGGGCTGATTCTATTATTGCCTATTTATCCAGGCAATGTAGAACAGGTTATGTAACAATTGGAATTACGAATCTTGATGTAAGCACAACAAAAGGCGAAGTAGCCGACTGGGGTGTAATGGGCTTGGGATATAAGCCTGGTAATGCCTGTGTGGTATCTACCTTTAGGCTTAATAAAGCCAATCTCAATGAACAATTTTTCAAAGTTTGTATACACGAATTGGGCCATACCCGTGGCCTGGATCATTGTGAGGTAAAGACCTGCTATATGCGGGATGCTGAAGGGCATAACACAGCCGACGAGGAATATGAGTTTTGTCCTTCCTGTAGAAAGAAGCTTGAGGGAAATGGGTGGGTTTTAAAAAGGGGATTGTAATTGTTTATGAAAAGTGGTAAAGTATAATCAGATGTCTCGTTTTTCCGAACAATCCCAAGTCCCAATTGATTAAAGAACTCAGCTACTACAATTAGTAGTATTGTATAGTGACTAAATTTTAATTAATTTTGACTTCAATTAAAATATGGCTCTAAAATGAATAGTTTCCCTTCACTTCAAGATGAAATATTTGATGGTATAAAATCTCAATTTCCAGACACTACTGTAAAAATCAATAGTAAGGATGCAGTCATGGAAATTCGGATTCCATCACTTCATGAAAATTCGGGATACTATTTTGTCTTTAACACTAAAGTGGAAAATAGGCAACATTTTTATTTTATATGCAGAGATAAAGTACTTATTGACAAGATTTTGTCGGAATTTCCCCAATTTTCTCCATATTTTACTAGTGGAATTAAGCCTGCAAATACAACATTTAATAGTGTTGCCGACTTATTAATAAAAGCCTTGATATTTATAACAGATATTAAAAACTCAATCAAAAACAATGCTGATTTCAACTTCAATAATGAAGTTAAACCAATAGTTGTTAGCATTAAACCAATGGGTTTTGAGCAAAAACAGGCTTCTGAAATTAGTGCAACGGACAGTAATTATTTCCCTGTACGTTATACAGGAGATTTGCTAAATGGACAAAAACATGGTTTAGGCAAGTATTGTGATGATGATGGAAATGTTTTTGAAGGTATTTGGATACAAGACTCTTTCATTAAAGGCAGAGCAAAGTATAAGGATGGTAAAATAGTAGAAGGGGATGGTTTTATTGATTTTGATAATAATGGTATTGGGAAGCCTAATGGAAGATGTAAAGTGCTATTTCCTACAGGTGAGGAATATTATGGTGATTTAGTGGAAGGTGATTTTTGGGGCTCTGGAAAATATTCATATAACAATGGTGATAGTTATTTTGGCGAATATGTTCTAAATAAAATGAATGGGAAGGGGAATTATACCTATTCAAATGGAGATGTTTATGAAGGGGATTTCTATCTTAATGAGCAAACTGGTGCAGGTAAATTTACTTGGGATAATGGTGAATTTATTTATGATGGTGAATTTGTTAATGGTAGCCGAACTGGAAAAGGTAAAGAATATTCTTACAATAAAGGAACAATTATTTCATTTAAGGAAGGTAAATTCAATAATGGAATTTTGGTTAAGGGGATTCTTTCATATTATGATCAACCAGCCAAGCCTTATTGCACCATGGAAGGAGATTTTATCTTACTTGATAATAATTTGGAATTACATGGTGAGGGGAAGTGTACATACTTCAATTCAAAAGGAGAAATTAGTTGGTGTCAAGATGGTGATTTTATAGAAGGGCAATTAATTGGGAATGGGAAAATAACAGAGTACTACAATGGGAAAATAGCAGGGTACAAAGAAGGCTTTTTTTTGGGTGATGGAACTGTAATTGATGATGAACAATCAACACTTCAAAAAAAAGAACTATTGAAAACGAAAAATGCACGTGTTCCAACGACTAAAATAGAAGAACCAAAAGCTAGGAGGAGTTACACCATAGAATATACAATACGATTAACAAAATCTAAAAGTATACAGGTTCCTCGTGGAAGTTTTTTAGGGACGCTGCTAGGTTTTAATAAAATGAGAGTAGAGGAGGAGAAAACGCATGATAAAGGTCAGCAAATTGAGCGAAAAATAGTAGTACAAAAAGTTGGAAAGATGAGTAAGTCAGAGGCTAAAGAGTATGTAATTACCAAAGATGAGGATATTAAAAGTGGCAAAGCAGGTATGACAACTGTGATAATTAATGATATTTACGAATGTAATGATTAATATTTTGCAGGCTTGTGAAGTTTGCATGTTGATAAGTCTAAAATAATCTTATTATTTAAATATGTATAATGGGTGTAATTAGTTTTTGTTCCGGAGATATTTATAAGGGAATCACATCCATATTATATGAGAATCTATTTAGTTCTGATGTTGATTTACTCGGTCTTTATGAGAAAATGATGTTGGGTTTTGAGGATAATAATATTATAGGCAAGTATAAAAGCGATTTTATTGTATCCAAGAAAGATATTATTGGGCACGGAGAGTTATTATTAAAAAAGGAAACACACAATTTAGGCATAGACTTACCTATCTATTTCGGCGATTATAATCAATCCAAGAATAAAATAATGATAGTTGCTATGGATGCCAAGAGAAGTAATCAATCTAATGATGATGTAGTAATTGGTTCTGTTTTTTCACTGAATACATTAGAGGCTAGGGTAACCAATCGTAATGATTATTGGAAATTCATCGAACCAATGACAATGGAAAATTTTGTATACCTAACCGATGTGTTTAAATTGTACTATGAAACATATAACTCAAAAAATGGTAAGCAAGTCAAGGTATTGAGCAACAAAGACAAAGATTATACCGATAAAAATAGCCATGCCTTTAGCATTAATAAAAGCATATTGGAAGCTGAAATTGACATTGTCAAGCCTAATACAATAATAGCATTAGGTAAAGAATCGGCTTCAGCATTAAAAACACTCCAGGGAATTAAAACCACTGGAAGTGATATAAATCACAATGGTATACAGCATATATTTATGCCGCATATTTCTCGAACGGTTACACAAAATATACCAACTGTAGCCAATTTATTCATTGCAATGGGAAGGTTGAAAAAAGATAAGCAAATGATTACATTAGGGGAACAAATAAAGTCACATAAAGGAAAGCTCTATTAATGGGTAAATTCGGATTTTCTTTTTCATGGAAAAGGTTATTGGGAATCTCTGGGGCAAAGAGTTCATTTGCCAGAAAAACAGGCATACCAACTACAAAGGGGGGAATTGAACGAAAAGTTGGGAGAACCATTTTAAGACAAATATTTTGTAAATGGTAATTATATGGGTAGAGAAAAACAAACTTCAGATTCGGACTCTCCACTTCTTTTACTTTTTTTATACCTGTTTTGTTCGTTTTTGGGAGGGCTTTTATTTAGTATATTAGCATTAAGGGCAAAAAAGAGACAAAAAACTGCAATGTGGTGGTTTCTATGTTCTGTTATTTTTATTTCTATATTTAGTTACATTTCCTGCGCTTTTGTATCTGTTTCAAGCCCTACTAAAGATGCATTTTACTACTATCTTGGATTGAGTACTTTAGTTTCTAATGGTATTGCAGTATTTATACTTGTTATTACACTTTTTTTGAAAAAATAGATACATGGGATTGATTAGAGAGTTATTTTCAGAAATTGTAGAATTACCTGAACAGTTCGATATTTCAACTACCGAATTGAAAAACAAAATTTTGGTTTTGAGATATAAACTACCATATGCGGTAGTTAATATTATTTTTCAATTTATCGATTGTATTATAATACCTAGTTACACATTGAAGGCACTAGACTCGATATTAATTAAATTTAGTTTTTTTACCATTATTATGTGTACAATAGGTGGGTTAGCTTCAGTTTTCTCAATTGGACAGAGTATTTATTATTTTATTAAGCCAGTTGATGAATATGTTGATTTTAAAAGTAGGTTTTTTGGTGAAACTGCAATCGGTGCTTTATTCAGTGCGGTATTTGGAATTAAATTTAGACATTATAGGTAATTAGTGCCATATTTTTGTAGCAATTCACCTTGCATGATGTTGGAATTTAATTTGTTCTATTTTTATTTCCTTTCATAGGTATTAACTATTGTCTAAGTTACTTTTTGCAGATATCTATTGGCTTTTAAGAAGAATAAGAAGTATTTATTGTTATTAAGATTGCTTACATAAATTCCTTTACTAAATCGCCTCGTTGTTTTATTATCCCTACTTTATCCACAACCTAGGGATAAATATATTTCTGACACTTATTAAAACCATTAATTTTACTGTGTGTGCCTAGCCCTAAGTGGGTCAAGTAACTATTTGTATTAAGTGAATAATTAATCTAACAAGGTAAATTGATGCGGTTCAAAAATATTTTTCTGTGCTTATTTCTTCTCGTTGCTTTGCCATCGGGAGCGCAGGAATCTATGATGACTGAAATTTCCTACCCTTTCCTCGAAAAGTTAATTGCAGCAGCAAAGGCCAATTACCCCAAAGCCAAAGTATATGATAGCAAGGTGAATATTGCCAAACTAGCCGTGCTAAAAGCAAGGCAGGATTGGTTTAATATATTGTCGTTCAATTATTTGTATAGCCCAAATAACAGTACCACGCTTGTAAACCCTACTTTATTGAATGGTTATCAGTTTGGCGCATCTACCAGTGTTGGGAATATAGTACAAAAGCCGGGCGTGATAAAGGCGGCAAGGGAGGATTATAAAATTGCCTTGTTGAATCAGGAGGAGTACAATATGAACCTCGAAACCTTAGTAAAGCAGCGTTATTTTGCCTATATACAGCAAATGACCCTGCTGAACTGGAGAACAAAATCATTAGGTACTACTGAAAGTGCCTTGACTGAGATTAAATACAAATTTGGAAAAGGAGAGGAAACCTTTGATAATTATAACAGGGCAATGGGTTCTTACTCCACAGCAATACAGACGAAGATTGAAGCGGAGGGGG
Organism: Chitinophagaceae bacterium; assembly: GCA_947456055.1. Classification (GTDB taxonomy): domain Bacteria; phylum Bacteroidota; class Bacteroidia; order Chitinophagales; family Chitinophagaceae; genus Nemorincola. The sequence continues at coordinate 4,983 of CANGSR010000067.1, read as the reverse complement.
CATTTCTTATTGCCAAAAGTAATCTTGAAGAGATTATAGGCGCTAAATTGGATAGTATTAAATAATGGAAGTAACGAAATTTCTAAATATCCTCAAAAAGCACAAGTATGGCATAATGGCTATACCGGTGCTGGTGATGTTGCTTACCTTTTTTCTCGTGAGGAAATTGCCCGATGTTTATACCTCTAAGGCACGCCTGTCGGCAGGGTTGACTGATGGCTCGCAGATAATCCAGGAAAACCAAAACGTACAGGAATCTAAAATAAACCAGGAATTCACTAACCTGATACAAACAATACAGCTCAAAAAGGTATTTAATCAAATCTCCTACCAACTTATTTTACATGATTTAACAGCTGAAGAACCCTTTAGGCCACCAAGTAAACTGTTGAAACAACTGAATGAAAACGCCCGCAAGCATGCTGTAGATGTATATACCAGGATGTATACCGACAGGATGGCTTTATCTTATGTGGATATTGACCAAAAGGGGCTTGCAGAGGTAATAAAATCAATGAACTACCATTATGATGCACTATATGGTAAAATAAAAATTTATCGTGTTGAGAATAGTGATTTCATAGACATCGAATACGATTCTGAAAATCCACAGTTGTCTGAATTTGTAGTAAATACCCTCAGCAAGGAGTTTATTAAATATTATTCGGAGCTCACCAATGCCAATGGATTAAAGGCGATAGGTTTTTTGGGAGACTTACTGAATAGGAAAAAGGATACCCTAAACTTAAAAACGGAAAGCCTTAAGAATTATAAAATACAGCAAAAGGTATTGAACCTAAATGAGCAAGCTAAAAGCTTATATGCCCAGATATCAGATTTTGAAACAAGGCTGGAGCTTGCCCAGAAAGAAGTAGATGCAAATAAGGGGGCAATTAGGGAGATAGATGCAAAGTTCAATCCGCAAGATAAGCAGTATGCTGAGAGCCGAATGCAGGCCATAAATAATGAGATTATGTCCACCCAGGACCAGCTTAACCAGCTGAATGATCAGTACATTAAAACGAATTTTGACAAGAATATAAAGGCGAAAATTGATGGGCTGAGAGAGACTATTAAGCAAAAGATAGACCAGGCGGCTGATAGAAATGCTGCTAATCCGCTTACCGCTAAGAATAGCCTTATAGCCCAAAAGCTTAAATTGTCTATAGACCTTGAGTTGGCCTCAAGTAGTATACCTTCATTGAAATTTGCATTGGCCAACCTACACAAAAGGCTGGATATGTTGGTGCCACATGAGGCTGTAATACAATCGTATGAAAGTGACATATCAGTAGCAGGACAGGAGTACATGGAAATACTGAAAAAGTATAACCAGACCAATATGGACTTCAATGCATCTATACATGTGAAGCAGATAGAAATAGCTGCACCAGGCCAGAAGCAACCATCTAAAAAGCTAATACTAGTAATACTAAGTGGTCTGGTATGCTTTATATTTTATGTACTTATTCTGTTTATCATCTTCTACCTCGATGAGTCGGTAAAAGTACCCATGGACTTGTATAATAAAACTGACTTAAGGGTACTTGGTTTCTTGCCTGTGGTGGTAAGTTCATTAACCGAGATTCAAAAACTGTGGAGCATAGAGCCACCTGGCAATGAGGTAAGGAAATTGCTCAATTCTGCCAGGCAAGATATACAAAGAATTAACCCTATTGCTAAAAAGGCTGTTTCTAAAAATGACTTCAAAAGATTGATTCGTGCTACTAGGTTCGAAATCAATATGGCACTGATGGGTGGGCGTAACCTGATTGTGACAAGTATGGTGGAGGATGAGGGTAAAACCCTGGTTTCGCTAAGCCTGGTGAGTGCCTACCAAATGATGAATAAAAAGGTGATGCTGATAGATGGTAACTTCCTGAATCCGGCAATCACCGAAATTACCCATCCTAAGTTCTTTATTGAAGATTACCTTACAGGTGCTATACCATTGGAGCATTTGACCATGGATGGTAATGTATGTGTGATGGGTAATTATGGAAACGATATTTCCTTGTTCGAAATAGATACTGAATTTCAGATTTCGCAAAAATTGCTGGAATTGAAGGATGTGTTCGACATCATCATTATTGAGGCCTCGGCATTAAGTACCTTGAACCAATGTAAGGAATGGATAGTAGTGGCAGATAGGGTATTGTCGGTTTATGAGGCTAATACCAATATTACCCACGAAAAGAAGATACATGTAGAGTACCTTAAATTGCTGGAAGGGAAATTTATTGGCTGGATTTTGAATAAGGTAACAGAAAAGCCATTGTAAGACAACAACAAAATATTACCTTGAGTTGAGGTTTCGGCGAAGACAAGAATTGTTGCGGTGATTATCAAATTAGGCTCTTAAAATTTGACTTCGAAAAATGGTTTCAAAAATACTCTACGATATTTGGTTACTCATCCAGGCTTTAATAGGCTATAACCTGGTATTGCCTCTATTCCTCTACTTGCTGTGGTTGATTAAACGGAAACCCGGAGGCATTGAGGCACCAAATAATATGCCCGAAAGCGATTACGCCGTAATAGTTACTGCTTACGAACAAACCGATACCCTGCCTCCAGTTATAGAGTCCATTCTTAACCTCAACTATAAAAATTTCGTTGTTTATATAGTGGCGGATAAATGCGATGTCACTAACCTGAAATTTGAGGACAAGAGGGTTGTTGTGCTTAGGCCACCCGAAACATTGGCCAGCAATACCCGTTCACACTTTTATGCAATACGCAATTTTATCCGCCAGCATGACCGCCTCATTATCATTGATTCGGATAACCTGATTGAGGCCAATTGCCTTACTGAGCTGGATAAGTATTTCTCAGCCGGTTTTGTGGCCGTACAAGGATTAAGGAAAGCCAAAAACCTGGATACAACCTATGCTTGCCTTGATGCCTCAAGGGATATTTATTACCACTTTTATGATGGGGAGGTATTATTCAATATAGGCTCATCTGCTACATTGGCGGGGTCTGGTATGGCATTTAAAACCGCCCTTTACCGCGATTGCCTGGAGCAATTAGATATAACAGGTGCAGGGTTCGACAAGGTGTTGCAAAAAGAAATTGTGACCCGTGGAAACCGTATAGCCTTCAATGAAAATGCAGTTGTCTACGACGAAAAGACATCACGCTCGGACCAGTTAGTAAAACAAAGAGCAAGGTGGATAAATACCTGGTTCAGGTATTTTACTTTCGGCTTTACGCTTATAGGCCGTGGCTTGGTAGGGTTCAATTTTAACCAGTTCATCTTTGGTTTTATTCTGCTTCGCCCACCATTATTCATATTCCTTGTATTGTCACTGATGTTTATGGGGATTAATATATTGATTAGCCCTTTGATGGTGTTTATATGGGCTGCAGGTTTCATATGCTTTGTACTGGGTTTCATAATAGCATTGGTACATGCCAAACCCGATAAACGCATAGTGCGCTCATTGGTGAGCATACCTAAGTTTGTATTCTACCAGGTATTGGCACTATTGCAAATAAAGAAGGCCAATAAGATTTCGGTGGCAACCACCCATTACAGCAACAAGTCAATAAACGAGGTAAAGTAATGAGTGCGAAGAAACCCCCAACCCCAAGGGAAATAAAGGCCGAAGAAACCAAGAACGAAATAACCCGAAAGGTAGCCATAGCCTTCGTTTTTGTAGGGGTATTTTATTTTTTCATTAAGCTGTTGTTTTTGTAATGGATAATGAAATAGCCATACCTACTGTGCAAACTGCAGAACGGAGTTTTACGGGTAAGAGGAGACCACCTGTCAGGCATTCTATGCTCGATAGGCTGAATTCACCTATGGGTTATGGTATCTTGTTGCTATGCTCATTGGGTATAGGTACTGCTATTGCGCTCACCGGTATAAAAACAGCTATACTTATCCTAGTGGGTATGGTGGCCTTACCTATTGTATACATATTGGTTGTATACCCAAGAATAGGCATTACCATCTTTCTCACCATGGCCTACCTCATCATGTGGTTTCTAAAAATGGGGGTGCCTTTCCCTTTAGGTACGCTTATGGACGGGATGGAGGCCTTGTTCATCCTGGGATTGCTGTTAAAGATTAAAAAGAAGCCCGAGTGGCACCTGTTTAAGGGCCCGGTGGGTACCATGATATTGTTATGGATAGTATATAACATTGTGGAGGTAGCCAATCCCTCTGCTGAATCAAGGTTGGCATGGGTATATACAGTGCGGAGTGTGGCTGTGGTGATGGTGATGTACTTTGTATTTGTTTTTAATATCCGCACAAAGGAGTTTATCAAGTTTATCTTTAAGTTGTGGCTGGGGTTGGCATTGTTTGCAGCGGCTTATGCCTGGAAGCAGGAGCATATAGGCTTCTTCCCGTTCGAAGACAGGTACCTGCATTCAGACCCCGGAATAGCCGGATTGCTATTTATAGGCGGGGTATGGCGCAAGTTCTCTATATTCTCCGACCCTGTGGTTTTTGCCTATACCATGGCTGTGAGCTCGCTTATGTGTTTTGGACTCATGACCGGGCCACTGCCTACCAAAAAGAAGCTCATCCTCCTGGGTATGGCTATGTTCTACATCATGAATATGCTCTATTCCGGTACACGTGGGGCATACGTGCTAATACCAGCAGCCATGATTCTCTTTGCCATACTCAAGTATAATAAAAAGGTGATGATGGCGGCTGTAGTGGCGGCGGCGTTTTTTGTGATTATCATCAATATCCCTACTTCCAACTATACCTTATTCAGGTTCCAAAGTGCATTTAAACCATCAAATGATGCCTCTTACAACCTGCGTAAAATGAACCAGAAAAGGATACAGCCCTATATCTTATCGCATCCCCTTGGTGGCGGTTTAGGTGCCACAGGTGAATGGGGTCTTCGGTTTGCACCATGGTCTTATCTGGCGCATTTCCCACCAGATAGTGGGTATGTAAGGGTGGCTGTAGAGATGGGGTGGATAGGGTTATTCATCTTGTGTTTCCTCATGTTT
>CANGSR010000066.1 GCA_947456055.1 Chitinophagaceae bacterium | reverse complement strand
GGGACGCAGTGCCGAAGCACCAAAAGAATTGCTTAGCAACTTTAAAGGCTACCTGCAAACTGATGGCTATTCCGTTTATGAAGATTATGACAAAAAAGAAGGCATAACCCTTCTCCATTGCATGGCTCATGCCAGACGTAAATTTATTGAGGCCCAAAACAATGATGCTGCCCGATGCTCATATGCACTCGAACAGATACAGCAGCTTTATGCCATAGAACGAGACTGCAAAGAAAAGAACCTAACTAATCAGCAAAGGCATTACATAAGACAGCAAAAGGCAATCCCTATCTTAGAACACTTGGGTAGTTGGATGAAAGAACAATACGTAGAAGTATTGCCCAAAAGCACTATAGGACAAGCTTTGGCATATAGCCTCACCCGCTGGGATAAATTGAGCATATATACCACTAATGGTATGCTCTGTATAGATAACAACCCTGTAGAAAACAGCATCCGTCCAGTAGCCATAGGTAGGAAAAACTATTTGTTTGCCGGCTCGCATGATGGGGCCAAACGTTCGGCAATGCTCTATAGCCTTTTAGGGACATGTAAAATGAATAATGTCAATCCATACACTTGGCTCAAGGAAATACTAACTATACTCCCTTCATATCCCATCAACAAAATCAATGACCTATTGCCCAATAACTATGCCCAAAAGCAAAGCTAGTTATCAATAGTGAATTGGTATAGATGCACTTGCTAGGACGGTTACAAATCAACAATAAAATAGTTTGAAAGCTGTCTATAATAGCAAGCAAAAAAAAGCTTTACACGTAGGTGGAATTTCGTTTTTGTTATTAGGTTTAGAATGCTGCACTGTAACAATCCAAAAGAAAGATGAAACTAAAAGCGTTTTTTGAATAATCACCCAGCCGGCGGAAAGGTGGCGGTTTGCTATATGCAGCTTTGAATATCATCAAACATGAACGAACATCACTATATCACAAAAAGCTTATTGGGCGTGCGTTTGAGTTTATTAATAGCAAAACATATTATAATTTTTCAGTCCTAGTGGGCCCACAAAATACAAACTACTGGTAATAAAGGCATTGCATGACAAATGTGATGCCTTTTTACTTTTATCGATTTCTATCCGATCCACTACTTGGTATTGATATGAGGGGGGGGGGGCTGTAAATGGCTTTTCCATAACACCAGACTCAATTTGGTTTAAATCAAAAGAACACAGGGAATAATACTACTGGGAGACCCGACAGAAGAAATGAAAAATAAATAAAATATAGCAATATGGAATTGGGTTTGGATGGTATGATTAAGCAACCAGACCAACCAAAATAAAAATATACCCATTTTGATTAAAACCACCTGCACAGATGGTGTTGTCAATTGCCTATTTACTAAATATTTTCTTTAATGAATCATCTGCGTAAGGCGAATAAATTATATCCATCACTCTATTTGCCACCGATGCCTTATAGTGAACATCGTAGAAATTATGAATGTCCATGTTAAGGTCATTTATTCCTGAGAAATCATAGATACGATCTTTACCAAATAATCCCTTCAAATATTTCAAGTCATTTGTATCTAATTTTACCTGGTCGAATGCCGGACTAATAACAATCTTAAAATTGGTTGTATGGTCCTTAAATATCCTATTCATATTATTCAAAAGCACCTTTTGAGCTGTATTAATATAAGGCTTATGATAACGTACTACAGTAGGTCGATCAAAAAACACCTTGTTTTTTATCCTAACCTCATAGTATTTTTTTTCATTTTCGCTAAGCATTTTATCAAATGAATAGTACGTTAACTCATTTGTGATTTTATCATAGGTAAATGTATCGCAATATATATTGTCAAACTTATCAACATTTGCATTCTCAGCTTTTCCACTATTCACCGATAACATTTCCTTCAACCATGCTTGAAGGAATTCAGGGTCAAAGAAATCCTGCATACATTCAAACTGGAAAGCAAAATAATTTTGACCTGTAGTGCGGTAGTCAGTTATGTAGAGATGCCCTCTTCTATTGGTAACCCCACACAACGACAATGGGTCAATAACAACTAATACATTTTTGAGATCCTTATTGTTCTTGTCCAAAAAATTAAGTTTCTTTTCAATGCCAAATAACGTTTCACCACTTGCATCCCAATGGAAAATCCCAGTATCCTGAGTGTATTTACTCCACTCTTTTTTTAAAAACATAAGTGATTTTGAATTACCGAGAATGAAGGATGTGTACTTATGATTCTTATATTGACTCAAAAAATCTTCAGTTGATAAACAGTCCCGGTTAGCCCTCACATTCCCATTCACTGTAAGATTACCAGGTAAAAGGATAACGTCATTAATATGATAAACCATTTTGAAAGGGTCGGTATAAAAATACATGACTACGAGCAAAAATAGTGGTGAAAGGAAAATCAATAACCTAACAATAAATCGTTTCATTTTCTAAAATTGGAAATAAATAAATTGATGCTTTTCAAAAACACCCAGATAATAAATAGCTAATACACCACCGTAGTACATAGTCCATCTTAATCCCCAATGAATCTTGTTGAAATTATTCTTGAAGTCGAATTTAACTGATATAATATGGGCAATTTCTAAAAAGAGAATAGACAGAAAACAATCTCTTAAAATATTTAAGCTGGGAAGGTTTAAGAAAAATATTTTTCTTGATTGAAGTACATGCACTATTTCTGAAGGAATAGCCAATAGCCTTCTTGAGATCAATAGGGTGTCATGGATATTATTTGCCCTGAAAAATATCCATGCATAGGTAACCAAAACAAATGTAACTACTACATTTAATGTGTTATTCAGCCAGTGTATTTTGTGAATATGCAGTTTTCCTATGAGTTTATTTCTATATTTTGAGGTAAGCAAACCAAATATTAGATAAAACCCGTGCAACGCACCCCATACTATAAATGTCCAGTTGGCACCGTGCCAAAAACCGCTCACTAAGAAAACAAAAAACAAATTGAAGTATGTCCTTTTAACAGAAACCCTGTTGCCACCAAGCGAAAAATATAAATAATCGCGAAACCAGGTAGATAATGATATATGCCAGCGTTTCCAAAATTCAGAAATGCTGCGGGAATGGTAGGGCATATTGAAATTTGACATTAGCTTAAATCCCATTACCCTGGCAGTTCCCAAGGCAATATCTGAATAACCTGAAAAATCGCAAAATATTTGGAAGGCAAAAAATATAGCCCCTATAGCAAGTGATATACCTGAATAATTGCCGGGGTCATTAAATACAGTATCTGTTACACTAGCCAGTCTATCTGCTATCACCACTTTTTTAAACATACCCCACATAATCAACCGCAAACCCTCTACTGCATTAGAATAGGAAAAATATTTCCTTTCATGCATTTGCGGGAGTACATTTTGAGGCCGTTCTATCGGTCCGGCCACTAATTGCGGATAAAACATCACATACAATGCATATATCCCAAAATGGCGCTCTGCTTTTTGATTGCCCCGGTAAACCTCTATTGTATAACTCATGGCCTGGAAGGTGTGAAAGGACAACCCTATAGGTAAAAGGATTTTCAACAAAGGCACATGTACAGGTAACTTTAATAAGCTGGATAATTCGTTGAAATTAGCCGTAAAGAAGTTGTAATATTTAAAAAATGCCAACACACCAACATTTGCAACAATACTTAATATTAGATAGAGCTTTTTGTTTTTGGGAACAGCAGTTTCTATCATGATTCCAGCGATGTAATCAATGATAATAGTAAAAAAAAGTATGAGAATGTATACGGGTACAAATGCCATGTAAAAATAGCAACTTGCCAATAACAACAGCACCCACCTTAATTTATGAGGAAGAATAAAGAATAAAATTGTTACTATAGGAAAAAATAATAAAAACTCTACGGAATCAAAAAGCATGTTACAGATTTTTTTCTCGAAAGGACTTTAAGGCCGAAAATACCTTTAAAAAAACTTTCTCAAAGGTAATACACATAGCACTATTAATCAATAATATATAACAATATTTTTTTTGTTACAGTACAAATATCCTAACCAGCACCCCCGTGCAATATTTATATTCCTTACTATATACCTTGTATAATGACTAAAACATAGCGGCTGCTCATAAAGGGTGGTAGCTTATAAATTTGATGGGATTTGAAATCTATTGCTCCTGATTATTGTTCATCAGTTGTCTACAATTTACCTTCTTTTAGCCACCAACTTATATTTAAGGACTCCCTTTTCTAAATCCATACAGGTACCTTCAGCGTCTTGCTCCAGACACTTGACATTCGTCATTGTTGGTGTTTTCACCAACAATCTTTTCGTATAGCAAATTTGAATAGCACGTGCCGAAATGTCGTTTTGGGCTAACCTCGAAGGTTGTTGGTGAAAACACCAACAACGGCAAAACGGAAGAAACAGTATAGTTATTGTCTATTTACCGAGACTTATCTCACCCCCACACCCATCAACCTATCTACTGCCGCTTTTAGGGTTTCTTCTTTTTTGGCGAAGCAGAAACGGATGAGGTGGTCGTCGTGCTTGTTTTGGTAAAAGGCACTAACGGGTATGGTGGCTACACCGTGCTCTCGGGTGAGCCATTGGGCAAATTCCATATCGGGCATATCGCTGATGCGCTCATAACTAGCTACCTGGAAATATGAACCCTTTGATGCCTTGTGGATGGTAAAGGGGGTTTCCTTAATTAGGTCCAGAAAATAATCCTTCTTTTTCTGCATTACCTCGCCTACCGGTTGGGCTACGCCTTTTTCTATTATGTTGGCAAGGGCATATTGTGCTGGGGTATTGGTGGTAAACGACAGAAACTGGTGCAGCCGCCTGAAGGCTACAGTGAAGGCTGGTGGGGCTATGCAATACCCTATCTTCCAGCCCGTATTATTATAAACCTTTCCGAATGAATACAAGGCAAAACTCCTTTCCCGCAACTCGGGATGCTCTAATACCGAATAATGTTTTTGGCCATCGAAAACCAATTGCTCATAAACCTCATCGGCAAGTATCACTATATTGGTATCCCTTACTATTTCAGCCAGGGTATCCCAATCCTGCTGGTCCCAAATGGCACCGGTGGGGTTATGGGGGGTATTGATTATAATGGCTTTGGTGCGGGGGGTGATGGCTTCCTTTACCTTGTTCCAGTCAACCTGGAAATCGGGTGCGGTGAGGCCCACGGGGACGGCCTTGGCCCCGTTCATTTCTATATTGGGGATATAGCTATCGTAGGCGGGTTCCAACAATATTGCCTCGTCACCGGGTTGTAGCACTGCGGCAAAGGCGGTATAGATAGCATAGGTGGCGCCGGGGGTTACTGTAATTTCGGTATCGGCATCTACCTTTACGCCATACCGCTTCAGGAAATCGGCAGCTATAGCCTGCCTTAAAGGCGGAAAACCAGGCATGGGTGCATATTGGTTGAAGCCGTTTTTAGCAGCATCAAACAGAAACTGGGCCAGGGCATCATCAATTGGGAAATCGGGGAAACCCTGCGACAGGTTGATAGCACCATGCTGTGTAGCCAGCGCACTCATTACCGTAAATATCGTAGTGCCTGTGGCCGAGTGTTTTAGCGGGAATTCAATTCCGAAACCCTTTTTCCCTGTTTCCATTTTTTATCAATTATGCCTATATGAAACTTTCAAAATAATCTCCCCAATTCAGTTTGTTTATATCTCTTATTCTGCAATCAAAATATCATAAGTTCTATTTTCAAATGTAAGTGATATCTTTTATCATTTTCATTTTTTTAAAACCTTGAAGTGCGCTGCTCGGAGGGAGCAGTTTGCGTTTGTATTATTTATTTTCTACAAAGCCATTGGCACCTATGGCGCCAACGAAACTGAAGTGTACTTTTCATATTTAGCAGGTAATTTTCGTGAAACGAAAATTAACGTGCCATTATTTTCAAATGAAAGTGACATCATGGTAACTCTTTCATTTTTCAAAAATCTCAAAGTTCGCTGTCATTGACAACTATTGCTTTATTAGTGCTTGAGACAAAATTGGATAGCCAATCGGAGGCCTTACCCTTGCGCTCTGCCATTGACGAGTGTTATTTTAGTGTTGCTTGAGACAAAATTGGATAGTCCATCGGAGGCCTCACCCCGGCCCTCTCCAAAGGAGAGGGTGTCGTATCCTGACATTTCTGACAGTAATTTTGTGAGCCTGGCTTGATTGTACATTTCCTATTCAAAGATCGGTTGTGCAACAAATTTGTTAATCCAAAGAAGAGGGTGTCATATCTCAATGTTTCCTACGGTAAGTCTTGGTTGAGTGCCGTATAGTCGACCTAATATAATCAACGTACCTATCCAATAATTCCTACAAGAACTTATCGCCCTTATTCCTCTTTACCTCAGCTACATATTCCTTTATCTGCTGCTCCCTGTTGCGGTGGCAGATGAGCAGGATATCGGGCGTATCTACAACTATGAATTTCTCCAGGCCTTGTAGCACCACCAACTTTTCGTTGGGGGCTTTTACCATACATTCGGAGGCATCAATCACCATTATATTATTGCCTATAATGGCATTGCCCAGGTAGTCTTTCTGCGAATTATCGTATGCTGACTCCCATGTACCCAAGTCGCACCAACCAAAGTAAGATGGTATTACATATACATTGCGGGCCTTCTCCATTATACCATAGTCAATAGAGATATTGGTGCAATGGGGGTATAACTTGGTAATAGTATCGTGCTCGGCAGGTGTATTATACACCCCATCGGCCTGCGAAAATACCTCGTTAAGCTCGGGCATAAATGTTTTGAGTGCATCCATTATGGTTTGCACATTCCAAACAAAAATCCCTGAATTCCATAAGAAATCGCCACTTTTAAGAAAAGTATTGGCGAGTTCCAGGCTAGGCTTTTCGGTAAAAGTCTTAACCTTATAAATATTGTCAATTTCCTGTTCGGTATCGTATTGTATATAGCCATAACCGGTATCAGGCCGGGTTGGCTTGATACCCAGGGTAAGCAGGGATTTGTGTGATGCCACAAATGCCAATGCATCCTTAGCAGTGCGCTCAAATGAGTGCTCGTCCATAATCAAATGGTCGGCAGGGCTCATAATGATATTAGCCTCGGGATTGAGGGCAAACATTTTATGGGCGAAATAAGCAGCGCATGGGGCGGTATTTTTGCGTGATGGCTCACTGATGATATTGGCATCATCAATTTCGGGTATCTGCTGCTTAAGGGTGCCTATATACTGCTCATTAGTAATGAAATAGATATTTTCCTTAGGGCAAATATGCTTGAAGCGGTTGTAAGTCCACTGGATTAGTGAACGGCCTGTACCCAGCAAATCGAGGAATTGTTTAGGCAGGTTGGTGCGGCTTTCGGGCCAGAAACGGCTACCTATACCACCCGCCATTATGGCTACATAATTATTTTTATTGCTCATGTGTCAATTAAAAGTCAATGATTTGGGGTAATTAAGGATAAATAATAAAACAGGGTGAAGAATACAGGCTATAATGTATACCGCAAATCGGTGCTAAATATACGGCAATTACTACAATTACTTAAATTAAGCTAATAGGCGGAGTGTGATAGGTGGATAAAATTTGTAAAACCTAATGCAGTCAAATGGATTAAAATTGCAAAACCCGAAGGGTTGATATTATTGTAGAATTACATAGGGAGTGGAAGTAAAACAGCCATTAACAAGAGGGTTTTCAAAGTACGCTTAGGCAATAAATCAGAAAGTTGCCATTCGGAGGCCTCGCCCCGGCTCGCTGCGATTGACAAGTGTTGGTTTTAAGCTAAATTTGCTTGCCAATCGGAGGCCTCACCCCGGCCCTCTCCCAAGGAGAGGGTGTCGTATCCTGGCGTTTCTGACAGTAATTTATGGTTTACTGGGGTGATTAGCCATGTCATTTTCAAAGAACTTTTGTGCTACAAATTTGTTACTCCAAAGGAGAGGGTGTCAATTCCTTATAAAATTCCAATTCTAATGGCGAACGACCTACCTACTCCCCTTTTTTAGTGAGTACATTTTTAATCAAATCAAATGTTACTCCTGCATTTACCATAAACTCATAGCGGGCATTGTATGCATTACCATCATTATAGAATAAATACTGGTCTTCCTGCATCTGTAAATCACGTCCCTCAATTCTTATATAAGATTCGGGAGTTGGTTTGTATTCCAGACCGAGAGTATAACCAGTTAATTTATAACCTGTCATTTTTGCTTGCTGATCCAGAATTACCCCACTCATGTAACCATCAGGGTCGGAAAATATTTCTGCACGGGCATAGATAGCACACTTGCTGGTCCTCTGGTATTTCACGGTAGCGAGTGCGCTGTACATGGCGGCAGTTTTGGTATGTGTTGCAATATCAGAGTTTTGCTGCGTGCAAAAATCCCCACCTACCTGTACTTTCCATTTTTTCTTAGTGTAATTGTAGAATACATTATTATGAATCCTCATATGCTTTAACAAATCACCTGGTACGCTTTCGTCACCATAATAACCAGTATACCCAATACCACTATTATCGCTGGTTGCATAGGTTACGCCCAGGCCAACTGATTTGGTATTGTTATTTTCAATGAAAGTGCTAAACCCATTAAGCAGGAATAAATTAATCTCCAGCTTTTTAGTTGGGTCATAGTTAAACCTAATACCACTTTCGTATAATGGCTCATAAAAAGTACCGATTGACACTGATGTAGCAATATTTTCAGAAGGCAACCAGAACTCGGTACCGAAGTGGGTTCTGAATAGACCTGCATCAATCCATAATTTAGGATGCACTTTGAAACCTAAGTGCGCTTCCATCAGGTTATTATACGGTGCCGGAGCCCATGTAGCAGCTGTAATATCACCAAAATGTATCACGGCCATAGCCCTTACCTTCTCTGCATTATACTGCATAGATATCTGGGCGATATTAAGCGATGGGGAATTTTGGCGTGGAGATATAGATGGAAATTTGGAATAATTGCCTGGACCAGCGGTATCTGTATAATAGGCATAGTAGGCATCTATATAAGCCGACATGGAAAAAGTACCTACTGTATCAATCTTTTGGGCTGAACTATTTTTAGCTGACAATAACACTAGCAAGGAAACGAGAACTAAACTAAATTTTTTATGGAAGAAAATCATTGTATAAATCTTAGTGCATAACAAACCTATAAATAAACACGATAAAAGTCAAGTATCCGGAGGTAATTTATTTTTTTCAAAGCGAGATTACACACTTATATTTTATTACTAAACTGTATTTACTTGTATTTTCATTTGGCTAATTAGTGTTATCCAGCTTATAAGAGTCAATTAAATATTCCTTGTTTAAAATCTTTTAGGAAATATTTTAACCATCTAAAGTTCCATTTTTCATCCTCACACTATGACAGAAAAATATTAATAGCTACATTTGGCTATCACTATCAGGTAATGGCAAAAAATAGCAACAAGAAACCAGTTAACACAGCAACTCCGGTTCAGCAACCCGTAGAGGAAACCAAACCTATGCTGCAAATTCTGAAATTTCCGGCATGGCTCTATGAATTCAAGATACAGGCTATTATTGTAGCTGCATTGGCAATTATATGCTATATCAACTCAGTCCCCAATGAGTCGGCACATGACGACACAATGGTAATTGTGCAAAATGAATATACCCTTGAAGGTTTTACTGGTATCCCGGATATCTTGACAAAGGATGCCTACGACAGTTATTACAAACAATTCAACTCCGGTAACCAGTTGGCCGGAGGTCGTTACAGGCCATTATCTATTGTAACCTTTGCCATTGAGCAGCAATTCTTCGGTGCGGTACCTAAGGAAAAAATGGATTCCTTCCTCAACCACCCTATGGTATTTGGGAAAAAAGACCCACAGGAAGAAAGGTTTAACTCTCAAATGCATGTTAGGCATTTTATCAATGTGCTACTTTATGCCCTTTGTGCAGTGGTTTTGCTCTATTTCCTTCGGTTTATCGTTTTCAGGAATAATTTCATCATAGCCTTGATTGCGACTATAATTTTCATTGTCCACCCGATACATACCGAGGTAGTAGCGAATGTAAAAAGCCGAGATGAGATAATGTCGCTCATATTTATGTGCCTCACTATGGTATATGCATTTAAATACCAGGAAGACAAGCAAAATAAAAACCTGATTTGGAGCCTGGTATTGTTTTTCCTGGCCTTCCTAAGTAAAGAGTATGCATTTACATTATTGGGATTAATACCGCTTGGGCTGATATTATTCAATAAGACGAGCTTCTCAAAAAGCATCTTGGCTACCATACCCTTTGCAGGTATGACGGTTTTGTACCTGATGCTCCGCTTTTCGATTGTAGGCCCTGCAAGCGGTGATGCTGCAAGCGAAATATTGAACAACCCCTATTTCTTTGCAAAACCCGGCCAAAAATTGCCTACCGAGATTGCAACAAGTCTCGATTATCTGAAACTCCTCATTTGGCCTTACCCGCTATCTGCCGACTATTCATTCAATACCATACCCTATAAGGATGCCACACACCCAATGGTTTTATTATCGTTGGTGGTACATCTGGGTCTTGTGGCTACAATGATATTATTCTTCAAAAAGGCATTAACATTCGTTAAACCAGCTATTGCCAATAGTAAGATTATCCTTTCGGCTAAAAACCTGGCAACGCCAGAAAATAGTGATAATGGCGACAATGAATATATAGGTATTATTTGCTTTGCAATAGCCTTCTATTTATTGCACCTGCTGATGATATGCAATATCTTCCTGGATATTGGTGCTACCATGGGTGAACGTTTGATTTTCCATTCATCCGTAGGGTTCTCTATTGCAGTGGCCTTCTTACTTTATAAAGGTGCTGAAAAACTGAAACCTGAAAATATGGGCAAAATGGCTTTGGTTGTTATTGTAGCTGTAATTACAGGTTTAGGAACCTATGGTTGTATTCTTCGTAACCCCGATTGGAAAAACGACTTTACCCTGTTTACTCACGACTTGAAGGTAGTGCCTAATAGTGTATTGGTGAATGCAAATGTGGCTGCTGCATTGATAGACCATGCCGATTTTGAGAAGGATACCCTTCACAAGGATATGGATATCCACGAAGGAATCAAGTTGCTGGATAAGGCAATTGAGTTGCACCCTACTTATGTTGCCTCATATTTGAATCGAGCCCTGGCTTATTTCAAGCTACAACAGCCAGATAGTGAAGCAGTAAACCTGGATAAGGTAAGTGCCATGTTCCCCAACCATCCCAAACTGCCCGAGATGTATTACAATGTAGGGGTGATGTATTATATGAGAAAGAATTATCCCCGTGCAGCATATGCCTGGAAGCAAACACTAAAACTAAAACCAGGCTACCCTACTGCCCAAAATGCATTGAATGTATTGTATAAGGAAGGGTTGATAAGGTAATTATAGAATTTAATAATATTTATGTAAATGCACTGCTCTATTAGAGGAGTGCATTTTTTTATTGGTAATGCCGACCTTGTAGGGCAGTCAATCAAATTTACCATCCTGACATTTAAGGCTTTAGTTTAGGACATTGCACTATAATGCTTAAATTTGCACTCTTAAATTTAAATAAACAATATCTCAGAAGGAAATTCGGAGGTATTGGAACTACACAAACATGGATATTAAGGCCTGGCCAAAATCAATTGATTTAATTCTGCTCCTGTTTCTTTCATTCTTTACCATTGATATGGTGGTTCTGAAACCATTGATGATAGTAGCAGGTATCATTGCTATTGCCAAATATCTTAAATGGAATGACCTAAAAAAAGCTCCCCTATTTTATTTGTTTATTGCAGTACTAGGGCTTATCAATTACCTGGTAATACATCCAGATTTTACCCAGGCCCATTTTACCTCCTTTTGCATTGGTACGGGATATTGGTTAATGAGTTTTGCGGCCTTTCTCATTATCAATAAAAGAATTGAGCTCAATACAGCTGCCACCACAGAAAAAACTATTGATGCATGGTTCATTATCAATATAATGATCACGTTGGGTAACCTGGCAATGGTTATGGCCAAGGCCCATAGCCTCAACCCCTATATGCTGACCGATGAAGCCTATGGTAACTCAACCGGCGATTACCTGAAAGGATTGCTGATGGGTCCCAGCTATATCAACATGTTTACTAACGCCTTCTTTTGTATTTACTATTTGTACAAGGGACGATATAACCTGGCTATTTTGGCTACTGTTATAGCTTGCCTCACTACATCCAACTTCGCCAATTTCATTTTTATCCTAGTACTCCTTTCCTGCTTATTTATCTTGAATGAGAAAAAAGCCAGGATAACTATTGCCCTGCAATTAGGCTTTTACATCTTGTTCTACCTGGTCATTTCCAACAATAACCTGGCTTATATAGGCAATACCCTCAAAGGTAAGAAAGGCGATAATGTAGAAACTACAGCATTGAAAAGCATTAAAATGCCTTTTGCCAACAAATACCCCAATGCCTGGTACAACAAATACGGGAAGACAGTAGCTTTTGTAGAGACGGGCGAATATTTAAGTAGCAGCCCTAAGAATTTATTTTTTGGTGCAGGGGTGGGTGGTTTTTCCTCTCAACTTGCCTTAAGGACTTCTGATATTCCGGGGCTTAACAAATCCAGACTTTTCCAGAGAATACCTGCTTATGTTTGCCCTGCATTTATGCTCAACCATTATGGGGTATTTGCAGCTATTTATGGCATGCCTCCTGCCTACCACTCTATACGGCACTTCCCGAGCTCTACAGCCAACCAGATAGCCGGAGAGTATGGATTTCTGGGTGTTCTGGTGTTTTTTATTTTCTACCTTTTCTATTTTGCCAGGCGGTATAAACATATGACCTATAGCTTGCCCATAATGGTAATGCTGTGCTGGTTCCTGCTGTTCGATTATTTGTTTGAGTATTTATCAGTGGTGGTTTTCTTCGAATTATTCTTTCTTCTTGATATGAAGAGGGTGGCTACAAAAAACAACCTTAGATGAGCCAGAACGAGAGTCCACTAGTATCGGTAATTGTTCCCTGCTACAATTATGCAAGGTTTCTGCCTTATACACTTGATAGTATACTGGCACAAACCTATCAGAACTGGGAATGCATTATAGTAGATGATGGCTCAAAAGATAATAGCAAAGAAGTAGCAGCAAATTTCGTAGCTAAGGATAGTCGGTTCAGGTATGTTTATCAGGAGAATGCGGGCTTATCTTCCGCAAGAAATACAGGCATTTCGAAACGTGGCCCATCAAAATATATCCAACTACTAGACGCTGATGACTTGATACACCCTGACAAAATAGCCCAACAGGTCATATACCTTGAAACCCATAAAGATGCAGATCTTGTGTATGGGGATGCTGTATTCTTTGAAAACAATGAACAACAGGATACAAGCATCGGCAATATAGACCGGAGCAAAATCAACCGACTAAAAATATCTGGTAAGGGCAAGCCTATTTTGAGGAACCTGTTTGTGAACAATTTCATTGAGGTTTCCTGCCCACTACTGAGGGCGGAGGTAATTACCAACCATGGTAATTTCAGGGACGCCTACCGCACTTATGAAGATTGGCATTACTGGTTAAGAATTGCATGCAGAGGAGTAAGTTTCGCTTATGACCCAAGGCCCGATACGGTAACTTATATCCGCTATGGCCACTCAAGCATGCTGGGTAATGCAATGAATAAGGTGAAGTACGGCATTATGCTAAGGCGGGCATTCAATAGTGAGAGTAAAGAAGTAGGAATGGGATTGTATAACCAATTCAGGCTTTGGAAACTGTATATTAAGTGGGCACTACTAAAACTGAAGAAATCTTAAGATGCAGGATACCTATATTTTAATCATCAACTGGAATGCTGCTGTAGATACACTGGAATGTATAGATAGTGTAATAGGCCTGCCTAATGCAAAAATACTGTTGATAGATAATGCATCGGCTGATGATTCGGTGAATGTGATGAGAAAGAGGTTTATTGACAAAGCTTATGATTTCACCACCTGCAAGCCTGATGAATTAGCCGATAAAGCAAAATTACCCTGCCCAAAAATCACCTTTATTTTATCTGATGAAAACCTGGGTTTTGCAAAGGGTAATAACCTGATGCTACGTTATGCTATGCTGCGGAACGACGCCCCCTACGCCTGGTTATTTAACAATGATGCCCACGCCACTGAAGGTGCCCTGGCCAACATGATTAAAAAAATGGAGCTGGATGCCAAAACATTTCTGGTAGGCTCGGTGATACTGGATTTCAATAAGGAGGGGCTAGTGCAATCATGTGGGGTAAAGTATTTTAATTATTTCGGGGTATCTAAATTGCTGCTAAAAGATTCTGTTTGGAAGGATGTTGATAAAACCCACTTGCCACTAAGTGAAATAGATTTCCAACATGGGGCTAGCATGTTGGTAAGGCTGGCACCACTCAAGGAAATAGGCCTGATGGATGAGCGTTACTTCCTCTATTTCGAGGAGCATGACTGGCAATGGACTGCACTGGAAAAGGGCTATAAAAATGTATTAGCTACTGATAGTATCATCATTCATAAAGGCAGTGTGAGTACCAACAATAAAAAGCACCTGTTCTTTTATTACTATAACCGGTCGGCAATCATGTTTGCACGTAAGCATAGCACTTGGTTTGTAAGGATGAGTGCCACAATATTATTGACCGGCATTACCCTGATTAGGGCTAAATTTTTCTACAAGAGTGTATTTTGGGGCTTAAAAGGAATGTGGGAAGGATATTTTTATAAAGATATAAGTAAGAGTGCAGAATAGACGAATTGAATCTTAAAACTCCAAAACACTCAATAAAAGATTAATTAATGCTCAGTAAGGCTACATTATTCGGATTCAATTTCACATCGGCTTCTTCTATAGAGGAGATCGCTGACCTATTGATGGAGAATAACCTGGCTGCTATTGGCCCTAATTATGATACCCTGATTACCCCAAACGCCTATACACTAGTACAGTATAATGAGCCTGCCAACAAATGGCTAAAGGACTTTTACAGCCATTCGCCCATAATATTACCAGATGGTATGCCCGTGGTGTGGATGAGTAAGCTGAAAAACAATGGAAAACTAGAGCAAAGGCTACCCGGCAGCGACCTGTTTGCACCCATGTGGAACAGGATAAAAGCGAAGCAGATACATGCAACCATGGTATTACCATCTGAAATTATTGCAGAAAAATTCAATAAAGATTACCGCCTGGTACAAAATTTCGTACCCGATTTTTTCAATCCGGGTGATGAACAATATATAACGGGTTTTGTTGGACAGGTGGTGGATGGCATTATTAAGCACCAATCCCGGTTTGTTTTCCTGGGGCTCACTTTTCCCAAGCAAGAGATATTGGGAATACGGATCATTGAACAACTAAAAGCCCGTAAATATCCACACAATGTATTGATATTGCTACTTGGTGCATCATTTGAGTTCTATTTCGGGATGAAAGACCGTGCACCGGAATTTTACCAGAAAAACGGACTTGAGTGGTTATACCGTTTTGCACGTGAGCCACGCCGATTGTGGAAGCGATATACTGTAGATAATATACGTTTCTTGGTTTTGGCAATTAAGGAGTTATTGAAGAAATAGCCTCATTTTTCAAATAAAGCGTGATAACATTTTTTCTCATTCCTTTTCCAAAACCTCGAAGTGCACTGCTCCCATGGAGCAGTTTGACTATTATGTTATTATTTCTACAAAGCCCTTGGCACCTACGGCGCCAACGAAATTAGTATAAGCATTCCCTGTAAGGATTTATTTTCATTTGGTGAAAATTGTAGTTTCTTAGCAATACTAACTTACCGCCAAAGCATAATTACTAAACTCCTTTATACCCGTCAATTCCATAATCATTTCTCGGGTAATAATTTCAGGCAAGGTAATTTGGGTCTCTTCTGAATTGAACTCTACCTCAAGGGTGGTAAGGGTGATGTTTTTATAAGTATCAATCTCGTATTTATGGCCATCAAATACTTTTATATGGCGGTCTTTTATTATTGCCTTATGAACAGGGTACTTCTGTAACAGGTTTTCGAATTCCTCTACACCCAGTGTTCTTTCTGTTTCTTCAAATACGCCTTTGCTTATTGGCATCTTCTCGGTATGGTAATAACTGGTACGCCCCGTAATAGTATTGGTACTCTTCCTTAATCTGAAAGGAATACCCGACACCTGGTTTTCTACATAATATTGCGCTATTGATAGCACCTGGTCATAATCCCAATTGGGAAGGCGTTTTAGCAGCCATTTGCGTTCAATTTCGAGAGCCATTTTTATCTAGTATAAAGTAGAGAGTAGAAAGTATCAAGACGGATTTTGGTGAGAGTAGTTAGTAGATAGTAGATAGTAGATAGTAGGTAGTAGATAGACAATTTTAGTGAAAGTTGAGGATCAAATTTAGCATTTATGCAAAAGCACTAAGCCTTATAAATCCCTGAAAGGGTTTAATATCCTAGCCCAGGGCATCGACATGGGAGGCATTGCAGACAATTTTATATAATCAAGTAAGAGTGCAATACCAATAAAAATGCACTTTCAAAAACTTCTGTCGTTTTCAAAAGTGCATTTATTGACTATCCTATTAAAAAACTATTTCTTAGCTAGTTCTTTTACTTTTTCAAAGATTTCATTTTCACCACCATCTTCATAACCCGAATGAGTGAAGGCTACCTTACCATTTTTATCTATAATCATGGTATAAGGCACATTCTGGAAACTGAGTGAACGCATCAGGTCGCTATTGGCATCTATAAAATAATTGAATTTCCAACCCTGAGATATTGCATAGGAGCGCACAAGCCCTTCTGCTTCCGACTTATCTACAGATATGGTCATGTAGTCAAAATCGGCTTCTTTGTGCCATTCATTCATTTTAAGACCCATATTCTTAATCTCCCTTTTGCATGGAATGCACCAGGTAGCCCAAAAGCTAATTAAGGTTACCTTGCCTTTCGTGAAAGAT
>CANGSR010000065.1 GCA_947456055.1 Chitinophagaceae bacterium | reverse complement strand
GCCATGACAAATAGACTGATTTGATATAGGACTAACTTCAGGTAAAGCGTTAACAGTTACATAAACTGTGCTGGTGGCAGATGCGCCATGGCCATCTTCTACCATCAACACGAAAGTATCATTACCAGAAAAACCCGTAGTTGGGGTATAAATCCATCCTGTAGGGTTAATTGTTGAACCTGTTGAAGTTGATGTATCAGTAGTATAAGAAATAGTACCGTTGGTAGGTAAAGTCATTACCATCCATGTTTCTAATTGGTTAGTATCTACTTCATTAATTGCAACGTTTGATGTAATACTATTTGACGTAGAATTCTGACAAACTGATAAAGTTTGTGTTGTACCGTTAACAAATGAAGGCGCACTATTGGGTAATGTAATAACCAACATACCACTACCAGTTGTATTAAAACCATCGGTATAAGTAATCCCGGTCATTGTAGGATCAGCATACGATGATCCACCACCGCCACCGGCGCTGAAACTTCCTGATCCACCATATAAGCCGGCACCGCCACCGCCACCAGAACTAAAATAACCATCACCTCCTAAACCCAAGGCACCATCACCATTAGTAAGATATCCTAGACCTGGACCAGTAGTTGTTGCACCAAGCCCAGGAAAGGTTGTAGAGCAACCATCTGCTCCATCTTCCCCAATAAAACCACCATTGCCACCACGGTCACCATCTACTACAGAAAAACATACAGCACCAGCACCACCGCCACCGGCTGCCACCAAAATCCTGTCACTTAGTGCATTCCCACCTAACCTGATATCAGTAGCACCGCCGCCGCCGCCGCCGCCAATAGAACCACCAGCATTTAAACCACCCGCACCTCCGCCATTGTAGCCACCGGCACCACCAGCAAAAGGTGTACCATCATTACCCATACCACCTACATAGATATTAAGTACCTGCCCAGGAGTAACAGCCATGGTTGCACGTACACGTGCACCATATCCAGGCCTGTCTGGATAGGTAATTTCATCTGAGTTAAGTCCACCTATTGCTCCTTGTGCCGTAACAATAATTGATGTAACACCCGTAGGTACTGTCCAGGTTTGAACAGATCCAGTATAGTTAAATGTACCCTGTGCATAACCTAAGTTACTCATTACCATAAATGGCACAAATAACATAATCGCAAATGACAATGATTTAACTACTCGGAAATCACTAAAACCTTTTGCAATTCCTGAAGTAAAATGACTGAAAATAAATATTGATTTCATAGACATATCTTGTAAAATTGCTGCAAAATTATGGAAAAAAAACAATATTGAGCGTGGGAGGTGTTAAATTTTAAATAATAAGCAATATTTGCCTATCTAACTCATAGCTAGTTAAGCAAATAGAATAAATAAATTATGCTAAGAAAATCTAAAACGAACCTCGGATAGTGTACTCTTTTTAAACTATATTATTATCTGATTACCATCCAGATAAGGAACCACCGGATGCAAATCGGCCGTTGCACAATACTCCATATCATGTTGTAAGCCAAATGCAGATAATCTGCGATAATGGGAACTATCAGTTAAAAAATCAATATAGTTACCTTTTGATTGGTCATATAAATGCCTTGCAGCCCTGGCACCATCACAATTAATTTCAAATGCATTTTGGATACGGTTAACGACAGCTCCGGCAAATAGCGTATCTTCAAGATTAAAACGGTCTTTCCAGGATGCGCAACCCAGCAATACCCGTGAGTTTTTGGAAACAAGATAATCACATAACGAAGATAAATTTAAGAAAGATCCGATTAATATCTCAGACGCCCCTTTTACCATATGCAATAACCTAGTACCATTAGTTGTAGTCAACACAAGCGTTTTGCCTGTTATGAATCCAGAAGGGTATTCTAATGGCGAATTTCCATATTGTAATCCTTCAGCTATTTTCCCATCACGCTCGCCCGCGGTTATACTACCTGGAATATTATTACCAATATTAATACATTCAGAAACCGAAGCAACAGGAATTACACATTTTGCACCATTATGTAAGGCAGCAGTAATAGTTGATGTAGCCCTGAAAATATCTATGATTACAACTATTGCCCCCTTTGTATCATATAGATGCAATAATGCCGGTGACAAACAAACCTCAAGTATTGGCTTTTCTAATTTAGTCATTAATAATAAGAGTAGTATTAACAGAATAATTATCAGAAAAAAGCCCCGATAACCGGGGCTTTCTAATATTGATTTATGCTATATTTTATAGGAGAAGAATTGATTATTAATAAACCCACATATCATGCTCTTTATTAAAGATATCTTCTGCTATTCTTTGTCCTTCATACAGAGCTTCCATTGGATTTAGGTGCTCTTTCAATTCTTCACCATAGGCGCCTGGTGAGTTAGAACTACCATAAGGATTACTCATTTTAGTGATTTTGCTTGCAAATTGCCTGCTCTCAAAAAACTCATCCCAGGTATACCTTGCAAGGTCATTGGCTGGATTAATAACCTCATAAGAAGCCAGAAGTCCGCGAATGTCTGGATAATATAACCAGAACATTGCTTTAGGGCCTATATAAACGTGCTGGTCGTTATACATATCCTTAATTGGGGCAATACCTACAATCCTTACAACCATTTGACCCTGGTTGCGATCAAAAATCCAATCTTCCTTAATCCTGAATTTTGTAATTTCTTCAGGATTGAAGTCCCTTTGTGTAACCACCATACGTTCTACACCTGTAACAGGGTCTACTACAGGAGTAGTATCTGCTGTACCTGAAGTTGTTTCCATGATGTCCTCTTTTGACATTTGCTGGGAGAAATGGTCATCAAAAGTTTTATAACCCTTGATTTTACCTTTCTTGAGGGCATCAATTAAAATTTCTATAAACATACCACCACCGGTATTTTCATCACCAGCATAACGGAATGCTACGTTTTGTTTTTCGCGGGTATCTATTTCACGCCAAACACGCTTTTTCCAAAGGATATCGTCCTCACGGATACGCTGCCATGTAATAGGTGCTGTAACATGGGATACACGATCAAACGCACCGTCATTAGTAAGTGATTTTTGCCAACGATCATTTACTCCGTCTTGAGGCTTAGGCAATGAGGTATCTCCGCGCTGTGCGAAAACCCCAGAACCAGATAACAGTAGTACGCCTACCAATGATAATTTAATCGAACTCAGGATGGTCATATCCTTATAATTTTTTACTAAGTTAACTAAAATAATGACAATACAATTGAATTAATTTTCCTTGGCTGGTTGTCAGGGCCAATTGCTTTAATGTCTTCTATAATTACCCTATCCCCTGCATGCGCCTGCTTGATACCTGTAACAATATCTTTATTATCAGCAAAACGGCAACCAGTTGGATTCTTAACTATATATGGACCAAGAAGATCTTTACCCTTTGGTAGCATCATAAAGCTAAAACTAATAATCTGGAAACGTGCAGCAAAATCGAAGTTCTTTAATACTGCTGCCGGTCCACCTTGCACCCTGAATGTAGATGCAGCCATACTACCACTTGATATACCACCTACAGAAGCCTCTGGATCTGGAATACGCCTGATACGTACTGGCATTCCACCAACTCTTTTTAATGGACCTTCCTTCGTTTTCGCATTAATGTTTACATTCAAATCACCCAACTTATCGACCCAAATATTGTAATGTCCTTTCCTGTTTTGGGAATCTGGTGCTACTCGTGCACCCGGGATATCCAAAGAAACGTCTTCTACTGAATAACCTGCAGCTGCAACAGTAACAGGATTTGCAACACCGATGTAGAATACATTCATTTTATCAAGCTGCATAGAGGCACCTGTAGTACCAACCATGTAAGAGAATTCCCAATTCCTGTCAAGAGGGCCATTCTCTGTTTGGAGGGATATTTTACCCTTAACAGTTTGAAGCCCTGTACCAGTTGCGATTGTTTCCCATGGCACAACACCATTTACGGCATCTTTCTTTGTACCACCACCCTGGCTGATTACTACTGTAGGTTTGTTGCTCTTATTGAATGCCGCAAGTAATATTGATGCTTCAATTTTTTGGCCTTCCAATGCATAACTTGTAGTAGGCAGAGCTATTGCAGCTGTCGTATCGAATTTCAGATCCTTTAAGTGGGCCATTTCGAACAACCTGTTGATTACAATTCCTTCACTGCTTCTTACGTCATTTGCATATTTAGATAAAAGTGCCATAGCAGCAATAGCTGGCATGTGTTCAAAGTTCTCAATACTCCAGTCACCTGTTGGGTTATGGTCACTAGGATGGGCAAGTGTTACTTTAAGTGGCATGAACTTAGCAAGGGCAGCAGTATCAGCAGGATTCAATTGAGCCAGGAGGAATTTCCTTAAACTCATGATTCTTTCTTTAAGTGTATCTCCCCCATGCTTTTCAACAAGTAACGATGTTGTTGCATCAATGTTATCCATCCTGTCTGGTAGGCTACTATCTTCTTTGCTATAACCACCGGCTTCAAGGCATAATCTGCGTTTCCAATTATTAAGGAACTTCACCATGTCATCAGATTCCTTTACAACCTGGTCAGCTTTTTCCCTAAATGGTCTCACTTTAGCCTCCTGGCCTGGTGCTTTCTCATTTTCTTTAATAGCACTATATACCTCAATGGTTTTATTATCTATTGATACGTTAGACCTATCAATACTCAGGCTCAATGTTTTGAACGCATTGAGGATCTCGTTAGATACGTTGAGGGCCAACAGTGCAGTCAACACTAAGTACATCAGGTTGATCATGATCTGCCGCGGCTCTTTAGGTATAGACATTCTTTAGCTTTTACTGGTTTAGATACTATAAAATTAATTTCAATTCACTGTTACTTCTTAACGACCCTGCATAGCAGAAAGCATATTTCCATATACATTATTAAGAACAGTAAGATTTTTAGCTAACAAGCCAATCTGTTCTTTAGCATTTGATGCGTCAACTGCACTTGATGCCATAGCGTCTGAAGCATTTACAAGATTGCTATAGAATTTGTTCATAGCTTTCAAGTGATTATTAGCATCAGAAAGTTCTACTTCATAAATCTGGTTAAGAGTACCCAAATTCTTAGATAATACTACAACCTGGTCGTGGAACTTAGTGGTATCTTCTGCTGCTTCGTTGAATGCACTCATGGTTTTGGTTGCACCCATAAAAGTAGTTTTCATTGCACCTAAAGCTTCTGCGGCATCCCTTGCACTCTGCGAGTAAGACGAAGTAGCAGCGGTAACGTCAGACATATCCTTGATTTGGCTAACTGCCTTTCCGAAACTCTGGAAATTATCATTTAATCTCTTCAAATTAGGAGTATTAATCTGGGCTTCTTCAAGCATTTTATCCAAAGACTTGGTCGGGGCATCACCTGGTTTTGGAAGGCCACCATGTTTGATACCTTTACGGTAAGCTTCAACGTGTGGGCTCTCAGTGATATCTGGGTAAAAACGCTCCCAATAATAATCGTGGTGAGGTGGGAGCAGACCAAGCATAGCAAAGATGAAAGCCTCAGTACACATTCCTGAAGTCAGCATCACACTCGCACCGGGCCAGTGCTGGATTTTAAAAAGCGCCCCTAACAACACAACCGACGCTCCAAGGCCGATGATCAGATTTTTAAGATACTTACCTTTATCGGTTTCAAAAAACAGTGCTATTGGATTCATTTTAGCTAATTTTTCTTTTCTTTTTGTATTAATTGTTAATTAGATAATTACACGTTCAAAATTTCAATTACTTCATCGGACGCCTGTTGCTCAATGCTGGTACTTCCTCTGTGTATACACACCTGAAACCTATATAAGCTTTTGAAGTATCCTGGTATTCGTAATCCCTGGTTCCAACCTGTAGATAGTAGGATACGTCCCTCCAGCTACCACCTCTTACCACTTTACGGAAAAGGTATGGCTTGTCTTTATCTCCAGGTTGAACATCATGCTCCACCATTGGGTTAATATCTGCCTGTTGGTTATAATTTCCACTTGTAAATTGTGAAGATGTCCACTCTGATACGTTACCTGACATGTTCTTTAAACCATAGTCATTAGCAGCATATTTATCAACTGGAACTGTGTAAAGACCACCATCGGCAGAATAGTTACCGCGCTGAGGTTTGAAGTTAGCTAAATAACAACCTTTTTTGTTGATGATATATGGTCCGCCCCATGGATAAGGAGCTTCGTTACGACCACCTCTTGCAGCCCATTCCCACTCAGCCTCTGATGGCAGACGGAAACTTCCCTCGAAATATTGTTTGGTTTTTTCACGCTCAGACCTCCATGAGTTAGTACGCCAATCGCAGAATGCTTTACACTGTTTCCAGTTTACACCTACTACAGGATACTTATTGAAGCCAGGGAACCAAAAATATTGAAGTGCAATTGGCTCATTGTAAGAATAGTTGAATTGTTTCATCCAAACTGTAGTATCAGGATATGCAAACTCGTCAAAAGTAAGCCTGTACTTCAACTGGGATTCCATAGGATGCAACACGGCAGATTTGTAATCGAATACAGAATACCTGTATCTCAATTTGCTGGCGTCTAATTGCTTTATTCCCCAGCCAGATAATTCTGCAGGAACAAACATAGAAGCCAACTGGTCTTGCAACTCAGGGTCTTTCCAGTTGATATGCTTCATATCAAGCCTTTGGGTTCCATCTGGTAAATCCTTGAAATTACCTAAAATGGTATTGGCTATTGAATCACGTACATAGTTAGTGTACTGGCGGTACTCCTGGTTCGAAATTTCGGTTGCATCCATGTAAAAACCAACCATCTGTACGGTGTGTATAGATGCCTCGTTTCTGCCACGGATATCTTCATCGCTTGCCCCCATCTTGAAAGTGCCCGAAGGAACATAGACCATTCCTATCGGGTAGGGAGCCCTATAATTCATTCTTGTCTGATCACCTATCAACTGGCCATTGTAGCCAGGTTGCCCACAACTTGCAGCAAGTGCGAGCAATGCTAAAGCTGAGACCTTCAGGGATGTTTTTTTCATACTACTTTCTATTGTTTTTGCAATTAGCAACTATATATTTTCCACCAATTTTTGTTCACAAATGCGAACGGACGCACAATATTCAAAGTTTTTTCCAAAAATGCAAATTCATGGAAAAAATTATTGACAATTATATAAAATAAAAATACGAAAACTCGGTTTGTTTTTTAACATTCTTTTTACGTGGTAATAAGGTGAAGTGCTTCACCTGCGCTAGTTACAGGCGAATGACAAGCTTTTTCTTCGCAAACAAATATACTATTGTTACCGTCAAAATTGTAATTTTTAAGTATTGGTAATTCAGATATTTCTTTTCGCAAAGTGACAAAAACCGCCTGAGGCAGGTATTTTGACTGAATTTCACGCTTTATTACCTCTTCATCCCTACCTGTAATAATTACCGTTTTCATAACCTCCACTTTACGCTGAATTAACATAGCCCAGTAACCAAAGGAATACGAATACCGGCTTGCAACATCGGCAATATTCCGCAACATCCTACCCGATTGTTCCACCGAATCGCCCCGCTCCATAACCAGGCCTGCCACCCATAAATTATGTGCCATTACTGCGTTTGCCGAGGGCGTTGCTCCATCATAAGTTTCCACCTTCCTTACAGGAATATCGGTTTGCCCGGCAGAGGTATAGTAGAAAAAACCTGCCTCATCAGAGAACTCAGTAATTACTTGATTGGTGAACTCGCCGGCCTTCAAATACCAGTCATTATTTCCAGTAGCACTCGCCAATGTCAGTAGAGCCTGGATGAGGTAGGCAAAATCATCCAGATTGGCACTTATTCTTGCCTGCCCGTTTTTCCATGTGTGCAAATATTGCCCACCGGCCTTAAACAGGGTTAACATAGCCTCCATATGGCTTGTAGCCTTATCGAGCAGCTCCTCCCCTATCGTTTTACCATCATCACCAGTGCCACTTACATTTATCAAAGCTATTCCAGCCTTACTTAGGGCAATATTCATCAGTGCATTCCATGATAAAAGGCACTTGTCATCCGTTTGCGGCCTAAGGCGCTTTTTCTGGACTGCATAAAGATTCTGTTTTATTCTTGCAATCACCTGCTTTATCTCAAATGGGAATAATCCCCTTCTCGTTGCTATCTCTTCTACACTCTTTGCTATGTGCAAGATGTTGGTATGCTCCCAATTGCCTTCAGGTTTAATACCAAAATATTCGGCTGCTATCCCCTCCTGGTCAAATGAGTCTGCAAGCCATTCGTCCCAGGTCCAGGTATAGTATTTACCTTCCACGCCTTCACTATCAGCATCAAGGGCGCAATAATAAATCCCGGCATCATCCATCAGCTCATTTTCTGCAAAGGCTATTGTGTCCAGGATTATTTTCTGGTAACGCTCATCCTTGGTAATGCTATATGCATCAGCCAATGAGGTTATAATCAAAGCATTATCATAAAGCATTTTTTCGAAGTGGGGAGCCAGCCAATCCTTATCGGTACTATAACGGGCAAAACCACCACCTAGCTGGTCGTAAATGCCACCGGCTATCATGCAGTCAAGGCTTAGCAAAGCCTGCTTTAATGCGGGCTCATAACCTGTGTAATGGTAATGTTCCAACAAAAAGTTGATAGCCATTGTGCCGGGAAACTTTGGCGCACCACCAAAACCACCTTTTTCCTTATCGGCCATTTTCAGGAGGGTATCAGCTATCTTCCTCACTGTATCCCTATCTGGTACTTCGGCTGCCTCCTTAAACATGTTTTTCGATGCCTGCCTCAGGTGGTTCAGCATTTGCTCGGCCTGGGCACTAACCTCATCTTGTTGTTCTGTCCATATTTCAGTCATACGGCCCAACAACTGCATCCACGATGGGCGGCCATAACCGGGGCGGGGAGGATAATAGGTTCCTCCGTAATAAGGAGCCCTATCAGGAGTAACAAATACATTCAAAGGCCAGCCACCACTGCCGCTAATGGCCTGCACAGCATCCATATACATGTGGTCCACATCAGGGTGTTCCTCCCTGTCTACCTTCACACATACAAAATGGTGGTTCATGTAGGCCGCCACGTCCTCATTCTCGAAGCTCTCGTGCTCCATAACATGGCACCAATGACATGCCGAATAGCCAATGCTCACCAATACAGGCTTGTTCTCAGCCTTTGCTTTATCGAATGCTTCATCACCCCAGGGATACCAGTCTACAGGATTATGAGCGTGTTGTAATAAGTAGGGGCTTTGTTCTTTGATGAGCCTGTTTGCCATTCAACAAAGATAGGATTTAAAGCAATTTTACAAAGTCGGGTAATTATCGTTGAAATGCCCTCTTGAAATAAATAATAAAATGATAATCCATCCGCTGGATTAGAAGGAAATAAAGTAAAAAAGAAAGGAAACCAAAAGACTTAAAAACTCATTTCCCCACAAGGAAAAAATTAACCATTAATAATTAACCATTAACAATTATGAATTACTCCTTGTTTCTCGTAGCAATAAACAACTCCAAGGCCGAAACCATAGATGGCGCATTGGGGGCAGGTGCTTTAATTTCAAGGGTCAATCCGCTATCCTCTACAGCCTTGCTGGTTGTGGGACCAAAAGCTCCAATGATGGTTTTGTTCTGCTTGTAATCAGGATTATGCTCAAATAAGGTCTGTACACTATACGGACTGAAGAAAACAATCACATCATAATTGTGCTCCATTACGGGGGCAATATCGTTCGATACCATTTTGTAGAGGGTGGCATCGGTATATTTTATCGCATGTTTTACCAAAAAAAGACCAATATCATTCTTGGTGCTATCAGATAAAGGCAGGATATATTTTTCGCTCTTGTGCTTACCAATTACATCACATAGGCCCTGGTTACTGCCATCGGCACTAAAGAAAACCTTGCGTTTGCGGTAAAGAATGAATTTTTGAAGGTAAAGAGCCACAGCTTCGGTAATGCAGAAGTACTTCATCTCTTGCGACACTTTGAATTTCAACTCCTCGCAAATCCTGAAAAAATGGTCAACAGCATGTCGGCTGGTAAAAATGATGGCGGTATATTCAGCAATATCAATACGTTGCTTACGGAAATCCTTTCCACTCAATCCCTCAACCCTGATAAAAGCATGGAAATCCAGCTTAAGGCTGTATTTTCTTGCAAGGTCGAAGTATGGTGACTTTTCTGTTTCGGGCCGTGGCTGCGTAATTAATATACTACTTATTTTCATTCCCTATTCTTATCGCCTTTTGTTTAAAAGTTAACAATGCTAGCTATACGTAAAGATTACCGGAAATAATCTCGGAAATTTGAGTAAAGATGATGATATTGACCTAGTAAAACATTAACCCTTTCACCAATAACTTCATCAATACTGCTAACGGCAATAATTCCGAGGCGCAAAGGTACATAAAAAAATGGAATTTACTATATTGGAAAAATGAGCCAAAAACCTGCCACGAACGCATGTATCTATTCACCAGCAAGGCCCCGCCTACCACAAAGGAAAGCACCACCACCTGCTGCGCCCATTGGTGGTCGGCAAAGGCAAGAATAATGATAAACGGAATTAATGTGATACCCAAAACCTTATTAATCAAAAACACATTGAACAAGTAATGCTCGGTAATCCCCTCAACCCTAAACGCCCAACCGCTGAACCTTATGGCGGCAAACTTGGCCAAATAAATAATTCCCGTGCCACCTATTAGCATAATAATCAACAAGGAAGGTGGTATAACCCCCGAACGGTGGGGTGTGAAAAACTTCACAATATAATATATGTATGCCCCACCGGCAAAGGTGAAAAATATATTCATGAGGAAATTGGGCACTGCCGAACTCTGTAATTGGTCTTTCAGTTGGCGGTTGCTCAATGTAGGGTTCCAGAATGCACGCCATAGGTTCATAAAATAGCGGGCATCCATAAACCGTATGAGGCCCAGCATTATACACAGAAACAAAAGGAGGTAAAAATCGGCAGTCTGCGATTCGTAAACCCTGGGATGCTCAATATCGTTGATGGTATATTTGGCATTCAGCACTGGCAGGTTGGCAATAAAAGTATCGGCATTAATCTTGCCCTGCGCCCTTAGGTAGGCAGTATCGGGCATGGCATAAATGCCATAGAGGGCAGGTTGCACCCTAGCCTGCAAGGTGGTGCAGACCAACAATGAAAAAATAAAAAATAAAAAACGGGGAAACCGCATACAGGGTTGCAAAACTAGTTGATAATAAACCACCCCGGCTTACAAGCCCCATTATAATGCATAATTATTTATCCACGGCTGTGCATATTGGCAGGAGGACTGTCTTTAGGAAAAAAGTAAACACATTTATCCTTTAATCCTTTGGCCTTAATTCCTACACGCCATAATTCCATCAAAAAAGGAGCAACAATGCTAAATGATGAAACGAAAATTTCATATATTTACATTCTTAAACTACCTATAATGATTTTAAGGCTTCTTGTTGTTTTATCTCTTATTTTTTGTTCAGCCGGGGCAAAAGGCCAAATAATTACCACCATAGCTGGAATAGATACTGCTGGATATACAGGCGACAATGCTGCTGCAACTGCAGCAGCACTAAACCATCCTGATGTTATAAAATTTGACCATTCAGGAAATATGTATATTGCAGATGAGCATAATCATGTAGTGCGTAAAATTAATACATCAGGGATTATTACAACAATTGTAGGTACAGGTTTGGGTGCAGGCACCTTCAGTGGTGGGTATAGCGGTGATGGAGGACCTGCCACAAATGCACAATTATCGAGACCATTGGATTTGGCATTTGATGCCATAGGTAATCTATATATTTCTGAGTTAGGGAATGGTACGATTAGAAAAGTAAACACCTCGGGTATCATAACTACTATTGCTGGCACTGGTCATAGTGGTTACAATGGTGACGGTGGTCCTGCCACGAATGCACAATTATACGATCCCCTTGGTTTGGTTTTTGATAATTCAGGTAACCTATATTTTTCAGATAATGGAAATGCCAGAGTTCGAAAAATAAATACTTTGGGGATTATTACTACTATTGTAGGTACTGGTATCCTTGGCTATAGTGGGGATGGAGGACCAGCGAGTATAGCACAAATAAAATATGGTGGCCATATTGCAATTAAAAATAGCGGAGACATTTTTATTCCAGATTATTATAATTACAGAATACGGAAAGTTGATACCCATGGCATTATTACAACTATTGTTGGTGATGGTGTCGGTTCAAATTTAGGAGATGGAGGTCCTGCTACCGCTGCTTCACTATTGAATGTTTGGGCTATATTATTTGATCACTCAGGAAATATGATTTTGTCAGATAGACTAGCGGGAGTAATTCGCAAAGTAAATAGTGACGGGATTATAAATAGGATTGGAGGTGATGGAATATTAGGATACAGTGGAGATGGCGGACCTGCAACTTCTGCAAAACTAAATTGGGATGTTGGATGCTCCTCAATTGATGCAGCTGGGAACTTATACATCGCTGACCCAAATAACAATAGAATAAGAAAAATAACCTATACCAATACTGGAGTAAATAATGTAGCTATTACGCCACAAGAAGTATTAATCTATCCCAATCCTGGTCAAAATACCATTACAATTACTACTTCACATACACTGGAGCAAATAATCATTACAAACTCAACAGGACAGATTGTTTTTAGCCAGGAATACTGTAATGTAGAACAAGCGAAAATAGATGTAAGTTGCTTCAGTAAAGGAATCTATTTCATCAAAGTAAATAATGCCCAAATTCAGAAATTCGAAAAAGAATGATATTGATGTTATTTATATTCAAAATATTCATTGTATCCACAGTATGTCCTCATTATCCAAGTATAAACATCTTCGCCCAATACCAATTTTGCATCTGATGGGTTCATTTCCAGTTTAGGGCGTATCTTTAGCATGCCTGTATATTCATATACTTCTTCATCTTCCTTTATAGTCTGTTCAATATTTGTATAATCATGTTTAAATGTCTCAATTTCAAGGTAATTATATATTTTATTCATTTCTATGTCAGGATTCAAACAAAAGGATTCATATTTTATAAATAACATCTTTCTGTCTTCCTCTGCCCTAACAGAATTAGTAAAATATTCCATCATTGGTATAAATGATTGATGCCAAATATTTACCCTCTTTGGTGTGCTTGTGCCTTGCATGGTTGCATGTTTAACAATGGAATTTGACTTGTATTGGTTTTTTCGAAATAACTTTTCTATAGAAGCGAAAATATCAGGCATATTTCGAACAAAACAGATAATTTTCGGATTGGGATAATAGTAATCAATCATTTTATAGTTAGCAAAATTCCCCCTTGATTTATCAAGTACATATTCCCTATCTGTTATACTATTAAAAAAACCATGCATAGCTCCCTTGCAAAAACCACTAAATGCTAATTTCATTATTTCTGCATTTTGAGCTTTAAATTCAGGACTATTTTTATAGTTTTCATTTGCAGCAGCTATAAGATTTAATAGTCCATTATTTGCGGTTGCGTAGAAGCGGGGATCCTGATTCATTAGATTTTGAATCATTGTACTCCCAACCCTTGGAAGGCTACATTGGAAAAAAATTTTGTCAGGCATAATTAAAGAATCTAGTGGCAAATATAATACAACTACATGAATATTTAAATAATATAAACAAAACTGACAAAGTAATTTCGGTATTTTTTCTAAAACATAAATATTAATTAATGTTTATGTATAAAATAATAATTTAACAAAATTTTAATTAACAAAAATACAAAAATATATATGTATATATAATTTTTATATGTGTTATTTTAGTTTGCATAAAATTTTGTGTCAATTAAATCAGTACAGGACAAAGCGTACGATTCGTCTTTAATATATAATTAGTTTTATATTAAATTTGAATTTTATTTTACTTAAAGCCGAAAAAGACACACTGTTATAGAATTCAAACGTAGTAACAATGACATTATTACAGAAATAGGGCAATATAAACCAGCAGAAAAAGGAAAAAGATATGGACTTACTCTTTCCTCAATTAATTAATGAAATAAAATCAACTGATTCCTAATAATATTAAATGCAATCATAGGAAATTCTACCTTTCTCCCCGAATGGATAGATTAAAACAATCGGCTTTTACCTGATATGAGAAAACAAATTTTCTTATGAAATAGTATCAATATTATTGTGGATTAACTCTGTAATGTTAACAGATAGCTGGTTTAGCAAAACTAATGATATAAAATTGAATTTTAGGTAATAACGTTATGACTACCCCTTATAACCAAAATACTCATTATACCACCCATATTGTTTCATAATCCAGTCATAAACATCTTTTCCCAGCACCTGACGGGCATCTGATGGTTTCATTTCCAATGATGGACGGATTGCGTGCAGACCCGATATGCCATATACCTCATCATCCTCTTTGGTGGTTTGGGGTATATTATTGAAATCATGCTCACAAGGCGGTATGCCCAGGTACTCATATACCCTTTTCATTTCTATTTCTGGATAAAGGCACAAGTTTTCGTATTTTATAAACAGTAGCTTCTTATCTATGCCCTGTCTAATAGCCTCGGCAAGACGTTCTATAGCCAGCCCTATTGGTGGTGAGTTAAACCAAATATCTACCCGTTTTGGGGTACTCGTACCCTGCATGGTGGCATGATTCACTATTGCATGGCTCTTATATTGGTTGTTCCTGAACATTTTTTCCATAGAGGCTATAATGTCGGGCAGGGAACGAACAAGGCAAATAATTTTAGGATTTGGGTAAAAACTATCAATAAACCCATAATGGGCAAAATGCCCCCTCGACTTATCTATTACAAATTGCTTATCGGTTATTGCATTATAATACCCATGTATACCTTCACGGCAAAATCCCAAAAAAGCCTTTTTCATCACTTCTGCATCTTGTGCTTTAAACTCCGGGCTTTCGGTATAGTTATGCCTTGCAGCATATATGAGTTCAAGCATACCACTTGTACTGGATGCATAAAACCGTGGGTCTTGGTTCATTAGATTTTGAAAAACCGTACTGCCAACCCTAGGTAAAGAACTCTGGAAAAATATTTTTTCAGGCATGTGTTAAAGTCGAAATTTAAAAGTCAAAACCCTATCTAGTCTAATAGATTGCGGAAATATCCCGTTATCAAAAAATACATAATAATCAAGCCTCATTTGCATTAAACCAGACCGAGGTGGTCTTTGCTCTAGTAATGCGGTCTCCTCACTTCTTTCTACTTACTACTTAACCTCCTCCCTCACATATATCGTATTCGCCTCATAATCAAACCCATTCAGCTCAAAAGCACCGTCCAGCTCCTTAAAGCCCAGGCTGCCAAGGTAGGTATCTATATCTGGTTTTAGGGTATGGCCCTCATAGTAAGGTTTCAGCCCCACCTCGGTCATA
This sequence comes from Chitinophagaceae bacterium, assembly GCA_947456055.1. GTDB lineage: Bacteria > Bacteroidota > Bacteroidia > Chitinophagales > Chitinophagaceae > Nemorincola. Next base: position 1,658 of record CANGSR010000065.1, on the reverse strand, counting down.
ATGATGCGGGTATTTTTCAGGATTTTTTCTGCACCCTTAAATACCAGCAGTTCAGCCCCTTGCACATCTACCCACATTATATCCACCTTCTTTATTTTGTTATCCGCACACCACTTATCCAGCGTTTCGGCTTTTACCTTTATTTCCTTTTGGGTAAGGTTTTGACCAAATGGTGTACCGTTTAAGCCATCTATAAACTTAAACATCGATGATGCACCTATATTAGGCACCGAACTATTTTCACCATCTATAGGGTAAAATTCAACCTCCCCTGTCTTGTCGCTTATTGCTATATTATGTACCCTTATCCTTTCCTTATCTCCTTCACTTAGTCCCTCCCTATTTTTCAGGCATAGTTCATACGATTCCGGTACAGGTTCAAAAGCATCTATACGGGCTTGCTTAAATATACCTGCAAACTCTATACTCTGCCCCAAGTGCCAGCTACCTATATCTAGTATTTGTTTTATACCATCCACCTCTATCTTACCTGCAAGGTGCGCCATCCTCCTATCCACCATATTGGTATTTTGGGTGGGTGCTGGTTTAGGGCTTTGGTCTAGTTTCACAAGTGCCACTATCTGGTCGGCATTAAACAGTTCCCGCTCACTGTTATACGGGAAACCTATGGGATGCCCCGAAATATCAAATTTTGTATATACCGAATTCCTCAGTTCAGGCTTAATGGTTGGGGGATGTGCGATTACATTGGTATGTAAGGCGTAACCAAATTGCTGAGGTGTATTGCCAATCCAGCATACCACAGATGGCAAACCAAGTGCAGCAGCTACATGCTGAGCAAAACTATCTATCAATAATCGTTTTGTGCTTATGGATATCAATACCGCCAAAGCCCTGAAATCAGACTTTACCTGAATAGTATTTTGCAATGCCAATTGGTCATCGCGGCGTATGTGGAGAACATGGTAATCATTGGTAAACTGGTTCACAATATATTGGGCTATGCTATGCGGAAGGTCTCGGCTCCAGCTATATTTGTTTTGTTGGTTGGCAGCTCCTCCATTGGTTTGAATCACCATTATCGGCTTCTCAAACTTGCCAAACTGGTTGATATAAAATGTCCGCTCCCGCTCGTTGATAAACAATTCAGGCATTTCCCCATTATACCTAATGCCATTCATAGTACACCATACCTGTATCAGGTGACCACGGTGCATAATAAAGTCAGTCTCCAGGTAGGGGTTATGCACCATCATTTTTACCTCATGCCCCTCTATCTGCTCCTCATAAAAATAACTTAGGTTATTGTGGTTAAAAGCTCTGTCAACAAAAGGGTTACATAAAAACACCTCAGGGTAGCCTGTTATTACTATCAGTTTGCATTTTGGGTATTGCGCTTTAATAGCCCTACATACGGCTGTTGCCATCACACTCTTGCCTATTCCGCCATCTATCTGGAAGATTACTGTCATCATTGGTTTTAAGTATTTGCTTTAGGTTAATCTTTTATTATCTTCTTTACTATTTGCCCGCCATCTTTATCCCTTACTCTTACTATATATACCCCGGCAGGATAGCCCGACATATCTATTTCGGCTTTGGTAGTGTTGTAGGTTTGGGTGTATAAGAGGTGACCTGTTATATTTTCAATACTAATACTAGATATATCACCTGTAATAGTGATTTGTAAAGTACAT
>CANGSR010000064.1 GCA_947456055.1 Chitinophagaceae bacterium | reverse complement strand
GATTACTTAGCTTATTGAACATATAATTGCTATGACTGGTCATAACAATTTTTACCCCTTTGCCTGCAAGTGTAGCAAATAGTTCCATCAATTTGACCTGGATTTCAGGATGAAGATGTACTTCTGGTTCTTCTATGAATAGGATGCTTTGTCTTTCACCGCCATCTTTTGTTATGGCAAATTTTAATAAAGCCACAATAGGTAACAACTCCGCAACCATTGATGATGTGAATGATAAATCAAGTTCTATATCAACCTCATTAGGTTTGTAATAGAGCTTTTTATTATCGTCATTAAAGTGGACTGTTCCATTTAGGATATCCTGTTCAATTAAGTTTGCAAATTCTTTCAATCCTAACTTTGTGGTGCTATTGATTGATGATATTTCAGAAAAATAATCCGCAATAGGTTCTGTAATATTGGGGAATTCAAAAGTTTTAGTGGATAATGAATTTCTGTTTTTTGATAACTCTGCAAATATCACCCCGAAATTGCTAAGTACCTGATATAAACCTGCACGGGAGGTTGGGAAAAAATATACTTTTTGAATGTTCTTAATTTCTGTAAGGAATAATTGTTCGAATAATTTATTTATGCATTCGAAGTTTCTTGCCTCTCTAAAAGAATATTCACCACACCTCAATAAATATCTTTTACCCTCTAAATCATTTTGTAATTTAGTTAAATAAACATGGCTTAGTATTGTTGTTTTTTGGATGAAAAAGGCTTCAAATTGATCATTTGTGACTAATTCAACTTCCAAATAATCAAAGGTTAAGATAATCTGTAGCCTATTTGAAGTTCTTTTATTCGAGAGTTTACTAATTGAAGCAAAAGAGTTGTTTATTGATGAGCTTAAATTTATGCGAAAATATCCATCTATAATTCCACCCAAGATTTCACTTATATAAATGGAAATATTTGAAGGAGTATCTGTTTGGTTCTTAATCTTTTCATCAATATTAGATTCATTAAAAGCCATCAATTTGACATTTTGGTTATTTTGCCCCTCTATTATCAAATTCTTCAAAATCAAATAAACCGCCGTGATTGCATACGACTTACCTATATTATTCTTGCCAAATATCACATGCAAATCCTTCTCAAGGTCGAATTCAAAATGTGATATGGGTCCAAAATCCTTAAGTGTTATTTTCATTTCTTTATTTGTTACTAACTCAAATGTAATGATAAACTAAATAAAAAAAACCGGCCAAAGCCGGTCTCTCACTATAAATCACAAAAATGCACTTAGGATTATCCCATTGGTAATATTATACAGCGAAACTATCGCCGCAACCGCAACTACGGCTTGCATTGGGATTACTGAAATGGAAACCCTTACCATTCAACCCATCTGAAAAATCGAGGGTAGTATCGCAGAGGTATAAAAAACTTTTCAGGTCGGTAACCAGCTTCACGCCCTGGTCTTCAAATTCCTGGTCGCGGGGTTGTAATTCGTTATCAAAATCGAGCTTGTAAGACAATCCTGAGCACCCACCACCTATTACACTTACGCGCAAAAAATATTCATCACCAAGGCCACTTTCCGACCTCAGTTTATCAACTTTTTCTTTTGCTTTGTCACTTACATATATCATTTCACCTGTATTTTTATTCAAAAGTACTTAGCCTGCTTTGTTCAAAATATAACCAAAATCACATTGCGGTAATATTTTTGAGCTCTGCCTTGGTTTCACAAGAGCTAAATTCTTAGGATATTAATGTACGCTTTTCTCTGCCACTAATTCTGGTAATCCGTTCTTTACACGGTAGTCGTTAATTGCCGCCTTAATAGCATCTTCGGCCAATACTGAGCAATGTATTTTTACCGGAGGAAGGTTTAATTCTTCTACAATATCCATATTGTCAATAGCCAGGGCCTGGTCTACAGTTTTGCCCTTAAGCCACTCGGTAGCTAAAGAAGATGACGCAATAGCCGAACCACAACCAAAAGTTTTGAATTTAGCATCGCTTATTAGTCCGCTTTCTTCATCCACTTCTATCTGAAGGCGCATAACGTCACCACACTCTGGTGCACCTACAAGACCTGTACCTACATTTGTTTTTGCCTTATCCAATGTACCTACATTCTTAGGATTGGTATAATGGTCTATAACCTTATCTGAATATGCCATGATTATTATTTTATCTGTTTTGTTATTGTTCTTACCCTAAGGGTAATTTATGTTTTTGCAATCTGCCGATTAGTGGTGTGCCCACTCAATAGCATTAATATCTACTCCTTCCTTAAACATTTCCCATAGTGGGCTCATTTCACGGAGTTTGGTAACGGTATTTTTTACAGCATCAATTGTATAATCAATCTGCTCGTCGGTAGTAAAGCGTCCCAATCCGAAACGTAATGAACTGTGAGCTAAATCATCACCCAGTCCTAATGCTTTCAATACATAAGAAGGTTCCAAAGAAGCAGAAGTACATGCAGAGCCACTTGACAAGGCAATATCTTTATTAAAGCCCATCATCAGACCTTCTCCCTCTACATATTTAAATGAGATATTGGCTGTATGTGGCAGACGGTGTTCAGTATTACCATTTACATAAGTTTCTTCCAGCACCATCAGGCCTTCCTGTAGCCTGTCGCGCATAGCACTAAGGCGTTTTGCTTCACTCTCCATCTCGTTCATGCACAATTCGCATGCCTTACCTAAACCTACAATACCAGGAACATTAAGCGTACCACTCCTCATGCCACGCTCATGGCCACCGCCATCCATCTGTGCTGTAACCTTTACCCTTGGGTTCTTGCGGCGAACATAAAGTGCACCTACACCCTTAGGGCCATACATTTTATGACCGCTAAAAGTCATCAGGTCAATACCATCAGCCTGAACGTCAACTGGTATTTTACCTACTGCCTGAGTAGCATCGGTAAAGAATAATACACCATGTTTACGGGCTATTTTACTGATTGCTTTTACGTCCTGGATAACACCAGTTTCATTATTGCCATACATGATGGATATAAGAATGGTTTGGTCAGTAATAGCAGCTTCCAGTTGGGCCAAGTCAATCAATCCATCAGGCTGAACTTCAAGATAAGTCACCTGTCCGCCTGTTTTTTCAATATGCTTACAAGTATCTAATACAGCTTTGTGCTCGGTAGTGCAAGTGATGATGTGGTTGCCTTTTGATGCATACATTTCATATACACCCTTAATAGCCAGATTATCACCCTCAGTAGCACCAGAGGTAAATATGATTTCCTTAGGGTCAGCATTAATCAGTTTAGCAACCTGCTCACGTGCATAATCTACAGCTTCCTCAGCTACCCAACCAAATGAGTGGTTACGACTTGCTGCATTTCCGAATTTTTCTACAAAATAGGGAAACATTGCTTCCAGCACTCGCGGGTCCATTGGTGTGGTCGCGTTATTATCCAGATATATTGGTAATTTCAATTCCATATTCATTCCTTCGCAAGGATATTTCCAACAAAATTACATTAAAACCGTTACTTTCGGGGTTTTGTCTAATTTAAGGTTTATATGTTACCATCTAAAAAAACTATAACTATATGCTAAGGTTAGAACACATGGGCATTGCAGTAAAGCAATTAAGTGTATCAGTCCCCTTGTTTGAACAATTATTGAATACCCCCTGCTACAAAACCGAGGAGGTAGCTAGTGAAGGTGTGAATACTGCGTTTTTCCGCACAGGAGAGTCAAAAGTTGAATTATTAGAGTCAACACGTGAGGATGGGCCAATAGGAAAATTCATAGCAAAGAAAGGCGAGGGAATCCATCACCTTGCATTTGAGGTAGAAGATATAGAAGCAGAAATGAAGCGTCTGTCAGGACTTGGTTTTGAACTACTCAATACCGTACCCAAAAACGGGGCGGACAATAAGTTGGTTTGCTTCCTGCATCCAAAATCTACAAATGGTGTTTTGATTGAATTGTGCCAGGAAAAGAGGTAATAACACACAATCTTCTAAAGGCCCAATAAAGATAATAAGCTAAATGGTCTTTTCAGAGTTTGAAAGCCCTGAAAGGGCGCAATCCCAGAGCGATGGGCATCGCCCATCGAAAGGAAAGGGCATCAAAATGCATTTAGGATATTCGCAAAACAAAAATCCACAAATGGTATTTTGATTGAATTGTGCCAGGAGAAGAAGTGATAATACACAACCATCTAAAAGCCTAAAAGTGATAATAAGCCAAATGGTCTTGAAGCGGCAATTCCCCCTTTGCGCATAGGGCTTGAGCGTAGGGAAGGGGGTTAGGGGCAATGTCACTAAGTTAAGGATTTTGAACGTTTTTTGAGATATTGTTAAATGTGGGTTGTATAAGCCCAAAGGGCTTAAATGTGAATAGCCCCCGGTGTAAACCGGGGGTATATGAAGCAAATATTTAATGAACCCCAAAGGGGTTCAATGTGAAAATAAAAAAAGTATTCCCCTTGAAAATCCTTAACTTAGTGACATTGGGGTTAGGGGGATGTCCTATTTATATATTTTTACCTGATTTTTAGGGCTAAACCACCTAAAACAAAACAGGTGATTGCGTTTACACAACCACCTGTCCTAATCCTATTTCCCTCATTACATTTCTAGAAACGGATATTGATATACCCGTATTTTCTAAGCATGTAAAGGACTATACCCACAATAAGAGAAGCCATCAGTATTAGTGGAAATATTGGGAAGCTCTTTTTAGTATAGGGGTCATTATAACTTATTTTAGCGCCTTTAGGCAATTCAGCCATATGGGTGAGGGTATTGCCAAAGGTGATATTAACCAATACATTCGCATTTATGGCCCAGCCATTTGCATCAAGTAGGGGTGCGAGGTTGCGCTTGCGTAATTTCAGAAAGGCAATAATCATTGAAGGGCCTGAAATAATTAATAGTATGCCCATAATTGCCAGAGGCATTTTCCACCAACTCAATTTCAAAAAACCACCTATTACCGAGGCTATTACCGTACCTATGGCACCAATACCCAGGCCTATTGCCGCAAAAATCCCTACAAACTTACCTACATCAAATGGTGGAGGAGGAGGTGGTGGTTCTTTCTTGGCTTTGCCTTCTTCTTCTTTTTCAGGTTCAGGAACCTTCACTTTTTCCACATTCTTCATCAAGCCAGAGGTGGCCTTGTCTTCCTGTGCCGATGCCATCTTATTTATCTGTGTATTGATAAATTTAGACACTTTGCGATAAGGTGAGAAAAATGCTTGGCGTATGCTTATTGGGTTATCTATAATTTTAACCACTGTGGCATCCCAATCGATGCCTTGCCGGTCATAAAAAAGGGCATTTTTACCCACCACCATACTATCTATATCCCCATTAGTAAGCGCTGCTGCAATCGTCATTTTTTCGCTGCCAGTGCGTGATTTACAGTCCAAATATAACAGGTACATCCCGCTGAAACTGGCATTACTGCCATGCTTTGGCATATCCTGCACCTTTATGCACAAGTCGCAACTACGTTGGTCTATATATAAGGTACCTGCCTGGAAAATGGCCTTCGACCCTGATGAATAAAAATCGAAGAAAGTGACGAAGTTCTTTAGTAAGGCAAAAATATCCCGGTGGTAACGTACCAGTTTATCCACCCTTATAATATCATTTGCTTCATCTTCTACTTCTATATCCTGTTCTATCAGGGCTATGATTTTTGTATTAAGTCCGCTTGCCAATATTTCTTTTACTCTTGGCAGGCCCAGTGCTTCCACCTCAGTACCTTGCTTTTCAGCTATCCATTGTGAATAGGGAACCAAAATAGTACCTATATTTTGCCAATCAGCTTCAGTAATACTATCCACATTAGGGTAGAGACTTGATAGTATTATTTGCCTGAAAGAGTTTATAGAACTTTCCCAGGCTGGGTTGATACCACTTACTATAGGTAGCGGCCTGCCAGCTCCAATTTTAGCCAATGGATAGGCCGCAATTTCTTCAATACAAAGCGACAGGTCTTTGGCAGTAATAGTCTCCACTCTTGCTACCTGGAGATTTAATATTTCGGTTGACTGTGGGTCGAAAGCTGCCAAGCGGCACCTGATAAAGTAGTCGTTTACCTTCGATTTTATGGCATTATAAATATTGTTAGCCTCGGCTGTGGCGTCACCGAAAGGTAGTATTTTGGCTAAGTCAGCATCTTTTTTGGCATTCCAGTCGGCATACTTTTGGCAATTATCTATAAAGCCATCTAATAACCCTGCATTGATACCCAGCTTGCCACCCCTATCGGTAAGTGAGCCTGCATATTGTACCACTTCATTAATGAGCTGTATTAATTTGGCGTCCCCTGTTGAATCAACAGTAATGACGCCATCCCCATTAAATTTAGAACCCGCAAAAATCTTTTGGGTATCAGATGTATCATCTACGGTCAGGGTATCAGCATCGGGCTTACCCAGGTTTTTCAAAATTATTCTGGCCGACTCTACCAATACCTTGCCTTCAGCATGTTCTTCATTGATGTCTGAAATATGCAATGAAGGGCTTTGCTTCAATAAATCGCCTGGTTTTTTAAGTATAGCGGTTATCCAGTTTACGGCAGCAATCATTTCAGGCACCCTAATCTGGCCATCATTATCAGTATCTATAAGGCTTAGGGTGGTCTTGTCTATTTCAAGTCCGTTAACCGGGCAACTCAATGCCGTCCATAATTTCGGGTCCAGTTCCTGGAGGTGAACCAAGTCATTGCCCGATTCCAGATTGACCCGTTTCACACCACCTATAGTGGAGAAACTCCATATGTGATTGCCTTTATTCATATTATTATATTTTTTATTCACTATTGTAGTGGAAGCTCAAATGTAGACTATCGGATAGGTGCGATAATGACTGATTGCCAAATTAGTTAAACTTTTGAACAAACAAATTACATTCATAAAAACACAACATAAGTGTAGAACTAATTTGCGGACATAGCTGCTATATTAAGCATTTTTCTTAGCCAATTGCTCCCTGATAAAATAGGCAATACATCCTGATACTATAATTCCCAGAGCATAAAGCTGGAATTTGGTTTCCCCATTATAAAACAGAAAAAGCCATATACCAATACATAGCAAGGCAGGTATTGGAAATAGGGGCATTTTGTAAGGCATATCCTCCTTAGGGTGGTGGTAACGGTATAGAATTAGCCCTACAGCCTGCGATGCAAACTGTATCAAAATACGCATCATCAATATTGCCGAAATTACCTCACCCAGCCTGAATAACAGACTGAATATAAAACCCATACCACCTATAGCCAGCAGGGAAATATGGGGGAATTTATGTTTGGGGTGGACTTTTGCAAAAACCTTGAAAAAATCACCATTCAGTGCAGCGGCATAGGGTATGCGTGAGTAACCTAGTATGGCTGAAAACAAGGATGCCAATCCAATAATCAATACCAGTATGGTGGCAATTACCCCTACAGTATGGCTATTGTAAACATGCTCAAAATAGATACTAGCTATATACTTTGTATTACCCACCAGCGATGCCGGCAAAACCCCAAGGATAACCGTCTGCATAGCCAGATAAAGCACTGCAATACCTGTGATAGATATGAGTATGCTGCGTGGAATACTTTTTGCAGGATTCCTTATTTCTGCGCCTAGGTGGCACACATTGTAATAGCCCAGGTAGGAATAGGTAGCTTTAATAGTAGAATTGCCCAAAGCAACAAAAAGCAGAGCACTGGTATCGAACCCGCTAATATGCCAATTGACCGCCTGTGCCAAATGAAATTGAGGTAAGCCAGAAAAAATGAGCCACAGAATAGTGCCACCTGTAATTATCCAAAGCACTACTGATATCTTGCCAATGCTCTTGATATTGCGGTAGAGAAGTGCCACCAGTAAAATAACCAGGCCACCACTCACCATTTTTTGCTGTATATCTGTGACCGGTACCAGGTAAGAAAAGTACTGTGCAAAGCCTATGGCCCCGCTTGCTATTACCAGGGGTGCCTGTATGGTTGTTTGCCAAATAAAGAGAAAGGACATGAGCCGCCCAATCTTAAGATGGCTATAGAGCTTATTGAGAAACACATAACTACCACCCGCCTCAGGCCATTTGGCACCCAGTTCGGCCCAAACCATACCATCCATATAGGCCAGCAGAGCACCCAGCAACCACGCATATATACTGGCAGGCCCCTTCATCATACCAACAATAAGCGGGATGGTAACAAATGGCCCTATGCCCACCATATCAATCATATTGATAGCTGTGGCCTGCCAGATTGATAAGCCCCTTTCCAATTTACTATTGTCGTTGCTCAATTTTTGGTATTTGTTACACAAAGTAGAAAATTTGGGAGTAACAGGTATTATGGATGGATTGTTTTTTTTGATTGGGGGGGTGGAGCTTTGTGTGAAAAAGGGTTGTCCCTGATGTTCCCTATCGGAAAATTAGGAACAACGCTCCCTTTCTCACATTAAACAAAACCAAAATTTCCCATTTACCCTACTTTGGGGCAATGATGGGGCATTTTGTTTTGCTGCAAAACCTTGATATTCAGAAGATTGATGAAATTATTGCCCCAATTGGGATTTTTCAGGTTTTGGGGCAATGGGGCATTTTGGGGGTGTGAAAAATCATCCGTCAGTACCGCTTTCCGCGGTCAGACGGATGATTTTTGGCGCGCATGTCTAACCTCGCCTGGCCCAATTGGTCTGACCGCAGAAAGCGGTGCTGACCAATTGGTTCTCAATTTTTTATTTTGGGTTCCTGTTGTCTCTGACGGAACATCTAGGAACAACACTCCCTTTCTCACATTAAACAAAACCGAAATTTCCCACATCCCCCACTTTGGGGCAATGATGGGGCATTTTGTTTTGCTGCAAAACCTTGATATCCAATTGATTGGTGAAATAATAGCCCCAACGAAATGTTTTTGGGTTTTTGGGGCAATGGGGCATTTTGGGGATGTGAAAAATCATCCGTCAGTACCGCTTTCCGCAGTCAGACGGATGATTTTTGGCGTGCATAGCTAACCACGCCTGTCCCAATTGGTCTGACCGCAGAAAGCGGTGCTGACCAATTTGTTCTCAATTTTTTATTTTGGGTTCCTGTTGTCTCTGTCGGAACATCTAGGAACAACCCTCGCTTTCTCACATTAAACAAAACCTAAATTTCCCACATCCCCCACTTTGGGGCAAGTATGGGGCATTTTGTTTTGCTACAAAACATTGATATTCAGAAGATTGAACCAATTATTGCCCAATCGGAATTTTTTCGGGTTTTGGGGTAATGGGGCATTTTGGGGGTGTGAAAAATCATCCGTCAGTACCGCTTTCCGCGGTCAGACGGATGATTTTTGGCGTGCATGGCTAACCTCGCCAGAACAAATTGGTCTGTCTGCAGAAAGCGGTGCTGACCAATTTGTTCTCAATTTTTCATTTTGGGTTCCGGATGTCCCTAACGGAGCATCCCGGAACAAAGCTCCGATTAGTTTTATCATCAGCTTTTCTAAATATAAGCGCATATTCAAAAGACTGTTTAAATAAATATTTTCAATGGATAATATTCGCTGAAAATCACCCGTTTTTCTGACCAAGGTCAGGATTTTTGCTGTCAAATGTCATGAATACTAGCTGCATGAATAAATAGGTTTGCAAGCAAATTATTTATCCATGCCATTTTACCATAGTCTGGGAACTATTCCGGATAAAAGACATATCGTAAGCCGCCAACCCAATGGCGAATTGTACCAGGAAGAATTGGTAGGTACCCAGGGTTTCGGAGGGCTATCATCGCTGGTATATCACCTCTACCCACCAACCAGGGTGAAACAAAAAGGAAAACCTTATTCAGTAGCACCAAAGGTTGCTATTGAAAATGGCCTGAATGCCATGAGTTTTAATGGCTTCGACATTAAGCCAGTGGAGGACTATATGGAGAGCCGCAAAACACTGTTTGTAAATGCAGCTATGCATATTGGTCTTGCCGCCCCAATGAAATCAACCGAATATTTTTATAAAAATGCCGATGCCGACGAAATGCTGTTTATACACAAGGGTAGCGGAAAGCTCCTCACCATGTATGGCGAACTTTCGTTCAAATACGGTGATTATATCGTTATCCCTAGGGGTACAGTTTACCAGATTACCTTCGATACTCCTGATAATAAAATATTGTACATAGAGTCTTTCGACCCAATTTTCACTCCACGCAGGTACAGGAACGATTTTGGCCAGTTGCTGGAGCATTCCCCATTTTGCGAGCGTGATATCAAGAGACCATCAAACCTCCAGACCCATGATGTAATAGGTGAGTTTGATATCTATATCAAAAAGAAGGGTGTAATGTTCCCTTACGTTTATGCCAATCACCCATTTGATGTAGCAGGCTGGGATGGTTACCATTATCCTTATACCTTCAGCATATTCAATTTCGAGCCGCTCACAGGCCGCATACATATGCCACCGCCCATACACCAAACATTCGAGAGCCGCAATTTCGTGGTATGCTCGTTTGTGCCACGCCTTTACGATTATCATCCATTGGCTATTCCGGCCCCATACCACCACAGCAATATAGACAGCGACGAATTGCTGTATTACGTAGATGGTGACTTTATGAGCCGTAACAATATCAAAGCCGGACAGATTACCCTGCACCCAGGCGGTATTCCACACGGGCCACATCCTGGTGCTATAGAGCGCAGTATAGGTAAAAAAGAAACCCATGAGTTAGCTGTAATGATTGACCCATTCAACCCCGTAATGGTAACTGAAGAAGCTATGAAAATTGAGGTGGACGGGTACTATAAATCTTGGTTAGTGTAAAAGTTAAAGGTTAAAAGTTAAAACGTGTTTTGGGAATGAACTAGTTAGATAGTCCTCTTTCACATAATTGACCAGGCCGATTGGCTTTGAGAAGCAGTAAAAATAAACAAACACATATAAAAATAAAAGCGTCATTTTATGGATACTCCAAATCTGAAAGGTGTCACCAATTATAATTACGGTATCGAAAAAATCTTCCAGGATGCACAGGATTTTTTGCCTATTAATGGTACCGACTATGTAGAACTTTATGTAGGCAATGCCAAACAGGCTGCCCACTATTATAAAACTGCTTTTGGTTTCCAAAGCCTTGCCTATGCTGGTCTTGAGACAGGGATCAGGGATCGTGTATCCTATGTTCTGAAACAGGATAAAATTAGGCTGGTATTAACTACCCCTCTTACTTCGGATAATCCTATTGCCGACCATATCAAAAAACATGGCGATGGGGTAAAGGTTATAGCCCTATGGGTAGATGATGCCCGCCAGGCTTTTGCTGAAACTACATCACGTGGTGCTGAGGTTTACTTTGAGCCTGTGGTAGACAAGGATGCTAATGGTGAGGTGGTAAGGGCTGGTATCCGTACTTATGGAGATACAGTGCACATTTTCGTAGAGCGCAAAAATTACAACGGTATTTTCCTTCCTGGTTTTGAAGCATGGGAATCAGAATACAATCCGGGTTCTACAGGACTGAAATTTATTGACCATATGGTAGGCAATGTGGAACTAGGCTCTATGAACAAATGGGCTGCCTTCTATGCCAATATTATGGGTTTTGCCAATCTCATTACTTTTGATGACAAAGACATCAGCACCCAATACACTGCCCTGATGAGCAAGGTAATGACCAATGGAAATGGCCGTATCAAATTCCCAATAAATGAACCAGCAATAGGCCTCAAAAAATCGCAGGTAGAAGAATACCTTGATTTTTATGAAGGCCCGGGTTGCCAGCATATTGCAGTAGCTACTGATGATATAGTTTTCACCATATCTGAAATGAGGAAAAGAGGGGTTGAATTCCTGTTTGTTCCCGGTAAATACTACGACACCGTTGTGGACCGTGTAGGCGAAATTGCTGAAGACATGGCTATCTTGAAAAGCCTTGGTATCATGGTGGACCGTGATGAAGAAGGCTACCTGCTGCAAATCTTCACCAAACCAGTTGAAGACCGTCCAACCCTGTTCTTCGAAATCATCCAGCGCAAAGGAGCAAGATCATTTGGCAAAGGTAATTTCCAGGCATTGTTTGAGTCTATAGAGGCTGAACAGGAGAGAAGGGGAACGCTTTAATCTAGTAGAAAGTAGAGAGTAGAAAGTAGAAAGACGGGTTTTGGGAGTAGTTAGTAGATAGTAATTAGTAGATAGTAGTTGGATAGTAGAAAGTAGAAAGTATAAAGTAGAAAGTAGAAAGACGAGAGGGGAAAGAGTACATTGTAATTAGTAGTTCTTATAGTAGCCCCGGCCTTTAGGCCGGGGGAAAAGGGATAAATTAATTGGCTTTAGCCAAAATCATCGAGGTTAGTAAGAAGCATAATTGGGGTGAAAATAGAGTGCTAAAAAAGCTCAATCATAGATAAATAGCCTAATAATCTTGAAGCAGCAATTCCCCCTTGGGGCGTTGGCTTTGAGCGGAGGGAAGGGGGTTAGGGGGATGTCCCTATAAATGGTAGATCCTTAAAAGCAAACAAAAAACTTTAAAAACTTAAAAATATTCATGATGGAAAAGACTGATACAGTTCTTGAGGAAATGCTGAAGAATTTTGAGGAGAAAATAAACAGGGGTGATGCAATTGAACCTAAGGACAAAATGCCTGATGGCTACAGAAAACACCTTATCCGCCAGATGTCGCAACATGCGCACTCTGAGGTGATAGGCATGCAACCCGAGGGCAACTGGATAACCCGTGCCCCAAGCCTGAGGGCTAAGCAAATATTGTTGGCCAAGATTCAGGATGAGGGTGGCCATGGCCTTTACCTCTATAGTGCCGCCGAAACATTAGGCATTTCGAGGTCTGAACTCATCAACCAGTTACACACCGGCAAGGCTAAATATTCAAACATCTTCAATTACCCTACCCTGAATTGGGCCGACATAGGCGCAATAGGTTGGTTGGTTGATGGTGCTGCAATAGTGAACCAGGTTTCGTTGCAACGCACATCATACGGCCCATATAGTCGGGCTATGGTGAGGATATGCAAGGAAGAAAGTTTCCACCAGCGCCAGGGTTATGAAATTATGGCCAAAATGATGGCGGGTACCAAGGAACAGCAGGAAATGGCCCAGGATGCCATGAACCGCTGGTGGTGGCCCTCGCTCATGATGTTTGGTCCGCATGATGGCGATTCCCCGCATACAGGTGATGCCTTCAAATGGAAAATTAAGAGGCATAGCAATGATGAGCTGCGCCACAAGTTTATAGACAAAACCGTGCAGCAAGCCGAGGTGATAGGGCTGACCATACCCGACAAAGACTTGAAATGGAATGAAGCCAAAGGCCACTACGACCATGGTGCTATCAATTGGGATGAGTTTTACAGAACCATCAATGGTAATGGACCATGCAACCGCCAGCGCCTTGCCCACCACATAAAGGTGCACAATGAGGGTGCCTGGGTAAGGGAAGCAGCCGAAGCATACAGAGCAAAAAAAGAAAAAGCAATATTCAACAACTAAAGACATTTTTATGGCAACAGATACACAGTTAGCATTGTGGGAAGTTTTCTTACAGGCCAAATCAGGTGCAAATTATATACATGCAGGCAGCGTGCATGCTTCTGATAAGAGTATGGCACTACAGAATGCCAGGGATACCTATACACGCAGGGGAGAGGGTACAAGTATTTGGGTAGTACCTTCTGATGCAATAGTGGCATCAAACCCTGATGACAATGAGATGTTTTTCGACCCTGCTAATGACAAGGTTTACCGCCATCCAACATTTTATGTAATGCCAGCCGGTGCTAAGGCAATCTAAAAAAGAAAATCATGACACAACAACAAGCTTTATATAAATATTGCCTCCGGTTGGGAGATAATGCATTGGTGCAGTCTTACCGCTTGTCGGAGTGGTGCAGCAATGGCCCAATACTGGAAGAAGACCTTGCTTTGACCAATTTCGCACTGGATATGACAGGCCGTGCACAGGCATTGCTTACCTATGCAGGTAAAATAGACGGCAATAACAAAACTGATGATGACCTTGCCTACCGCAGAGGGGAGCGTGAGTTTTACAACATTCTGATGCACGAATTGCCCTATGGTGATTTTGCCAATACCATAGCCCGGCTTTTCTATTCAGCAACTTTTGAATACCTGTTTTTCAGTGGTTTAATGAATAGTACCGACGAAACTCTTGCCGCAATTGCTGCAAAATCTATAAAGGAAGTAAAATACCATATGGCCCATGCTACCGACTGGGTACTGCGCCTGGGTGATGGAACCGAGGAAAGCCATAGGCGTATGCAGAATGGCATTAGCGAAAACTGGATGTTCACCGGGGAAATGTTTGAGATGGATGAGGTAGAAACCCTTTTGGCTGGTGTGAGTGTAGTCGTATCGGAAATCAAGGCAAAATGGCTGAGCCAGGTGAGCAAAGTGATGGCAGAAGCTACCCTTACCCTCCCTACCGATACCTATATGCAAACTGGTGGCAGGAATGGTATCCATACCGAATATCTGGGTCATATATTATCTGAAATGCAATACCTGCAAAGGGCTTATCCTACAGCTACATGGTAAAGTCAAAGCATACTAGGGAACAAATATTCGATTTATTGTCGGCAATACCCGACCCGGAGATACCTGTGGTGAGCATTAGGGAAATGGGGATGCTGAGGGAAGTATTTGTTACCGACCAGGGCTATGAAATCATCATCACACCTACCTATACCGGTTGTCCGGCAATGGGGCTTATAGAGGCCGATGTGAAAATGACGCTGGAGATAGCAGGTGTAAAGCCAGTGAAAGTAAGCCTGGTCTACGACCCTGCCTGGACTACCGACTGGATGAGTGATGTGGCTAAGGAGAAATTAAGGAAATATGGCATAGCACCACCCTTACATTCATCGTGCAACCAGGATGTGTTTGCCCATAATATAATCCAGTGTCCCCGCTGCCATTCGGGTGATACAGTAATGTTAAGTCGTTTTGGTTCCACGGCATGCAAGTCGCTCTACAAGTGCAACGATTGCAAAGAACCATTTGAATATTTTAAGTGTCATTTTTGAAAAGGTAAAAGTTAAAGGTTAAAAGTTAAAACGGCTCGATGGTTTTTTAAGGTAAAAAGCAAAGGTTAAAAGGTAAAATAGTAAGATTGGCTAGTAACTGAAAATGTAAAAGTTGAAACAGCTTGATATGTCTTTTAACCTAAAAAATGCCCTCATTTTGACTGATGAATTTTGCATTTTACCTTAGAAAACGCCCATGTTTTAACTTTTGACTTTTAACTTTTGAATTATCTATATGTTTTAACTTTTGACTTTTAACTTCAAAAAAATGTTCATACAGCAGATATACACCAATTGCCTGGCTCATGCGGCATACTATATAGAATCGGGGAATGAGGCGGCGGTGATAGACCCGCTTAGGGACCCTGCGCCATATATCAAGTTGGCTAAGGAGAGGGGTGCCTCCATAAAATATGTTTTGGAGACCCATTTTCATGCTGATTTTGTATCGGGGCATATAGACCTTGCTAATAAAACGGGTGCAAGTATCGTTTTTGGACCAAATGCAACACCTGCCTACAAGGCATATATAGCCGAGGATGGGGAGATGTTGCATATTGGACATATAAAATTGCAGGTAGTGCATACACCAGGGCATACGGTGGAGTCTACATGCTATTTGCTGTATACCGAGGAAGGCGTGAAAAATGCCATCTTTACAGGGGATACCTTATTTGTGGGTGATGTGGGCCGCCCCGACCTGCTAAGTGGTAACCTACCCAAGGAAGCCCTTGCAGAAATGCTCTACCATTCGCTGGAAGACAAAATAAAGACACTGCCCGATGATGTAATCGTATATCCGGGACATGGAGCGGGTTCGGCCTGTGGCAAGAATATTGGTAAGGATTCTTATTCAACCATTGGTATACAAAAGGCTACTAATTATGCATTGAGGAGTGTTAGTAAGGAAGCATTTATTACAGCCGTAACATCAGATTTGCCATCAATTGCAGGCTACTTCTTTAAAGATGCAGTGATTAACCGTACTGGTTATAAGTCGTTTGATGAGGTGTTGGAAACCAATCTCAAACCTCTACAGGCAAGCCAATTCCTGGAATTGCAGAAACAAGGTGCCTTGGTACTAGATACCCGTGACCCCATGACTTTTGCAGCAGGATTTATTAAGGGTGCTGTGAATATTGGCCTAAAGGGTGAGTTTGCCGTATGGGTGGGTACACTGATAGATGCTGATACCCCACTATTGCTGGTAACCGATACCGGTAAAGAAATGGAAGCCATAGAAAGGCTAGCCAGGATAGGCTTTGAAAATGTAAAGGGCTACCTGGATGGGGGAATGAAGACCTGGTTTATAGGCAAGCGTGCCTACGAAACCATTTTGACACTTGATGGTTCTAATTGCGAAGAGTTGATAGCCAATGGCGATTACAGCTTGCTTGATGTACGTAACAGGCTGGAAGTAGCCAAAAACCGCATGACGGGCTCTATGCACATACCCCTCAACATTCTGAACAAACAATTTAATACCCTGGATAAAAACACAAAGTGGCTGGTATACTGCGCAGGTGGTTACCGCTCAATGATCGCAGCCTCTTACCTCAGGGCCAATGATTTTCACTTTGTAGCCAGCATAGAAGGCGGCATAAAAGATGTTATGACCCTTGCACCACATTTGGTGGAGGAAGTTGATGAGGAGAGGTAGATGCTTTACTCTATATATAATTAAACAGCCCTCAAGAGATTGTGGGCTGTAGCATTTTACATTGTCTCAAAAACTTCCAAATCCTCATCACTCCATGTAGAAACTGCCAATATATTTTTCTTGTATTCAGTGAGGGATGGCTTTTTGTCTTTTTTTGATAAGTGGAATTCAATAAAATCGTTTACCTCATTTTGTTGAAGTGGGTCGAGGAGGTCGTATTTAAGAAGGCCACTATGCATATGGTGTAATTTTGTGGTAGTACAAATATAATAATATTCTTACGATTTGTCAATAAAAATGCCAATTACTTCAACCCCATTCTCCTTTTAAAATCCTCCTTAAGCATAGGGTCCAATTGGGTATAGGGCAGGAAGAGGTAGACTTCGCCTGTGGTGAAGGGGGCTATTTCGTAGGGGGCATAGCAGAAGGTGAG
>CANGSR010000063.1 GCA_947456055.1 Chitinophagaceae bacterium | reverse complement strand
ATAACCTCGAAGGTTGTTGGTGAAAACACCAACAACGGCGGAAATCTATTTTCCATCCCATGCCCAAAAAATCACCACAATTTTGCGGCAACAATAGTATATTTATAATAGATTTAAACCATAATTATTGCCACCATGCCACGAAAACTACTACTTCTCCTTTGTGTTTTAGCCGCTCACTTAAGCCCAGCCCAGATTATTACCACCATAGCAGGTAATGGCACTGCCGGCTATAGTGGCGATAATGGACCTGCTGTGGATTGTAAAATTTATGGACCTGCCGATATTTTAATAAATCAAAGAGGCAATATATTGTTTTCTGACAATGGGAATAGTGTTGTTCGGAGCATAAATAAATATGGCATAATAACTACTATTGCAGGTGATGGCACTCATATTACCGGTGGAGATGGATTGCCAGCAACATTGGCTCAGATTAAAGATCCGCTAGGCTTAGCGGTAGACAAGAAAGGAAACATATTCATTTCTGATGGATTGTCATCTGTGATTAGAAAAATTGATACCAATGGTATTATTAATACAATTGCCGGAAACGGGTCAATTGGTTATAGTGGTAATGGTGGTCCAGCAACAGATGCCCAGTTTAATTCACCACGTGGTGTTTGCTGCGATAAAAATGGCAATGTATATATAGCAGATTTTGCAAACAATAGCATAAGAAAGGTGGATACAGCAGGTATAATCACCACTATTGCAGGGAATGGTATAGCAGGATTTAGGGGTGATGGGGGGCTTGCGACTAATGCTCAATTGAGATACCCAGCAAGCCTTGAATTTGATAGCAAGGGGAATTTATTAATTGCAGATCAACAAAATGTAAGAATACGAAAAATAGACACAAACGGAATTATTAATACAATTGCCGGGAATGGTTCTTTTAGCAGTGGTGATGGCGGGCCAGCCACCAATGCTGTATAACGCCAGAGGGAATCACTATAGATAGCGCAGATAATATATATATATATGATGGGCAGAATAAATGGATTAGAAAAATAAACCAGGCTGGTATTATTAGCAGGATAGCCGGTGATGGTAATTTTGGCTACGCAGGGGATGGTGAAAATCCATACATGGGCGAATTTACAGATATATTTGGCTTGACATTCGATAAAAATGGGAATTTATACATAGCTGATGAATTTAATAACAGGATTAGGTTTATTAATTTTGGTTCACTTGGTGTTGCTCAAAATGAAGTAATAATTGGTAGCATAAAAATCTTCCCAAATCCCGCAAATAGTCAATTTAGTATATCTGTTACTAGTACTTTTAATGAACCTGTGCAGCTAATTATTAAAAACCTTGTTGGTGTTACTGTGTATACCAGTGAAGGAAAAACCAATACAAACCTGGAAATAAAAGCTAACCTGCCTGCAGGTATATATACAGTACAAGCAATAAATGCAACCTTAAATACCCAATCTAAGCTGGTTATCAATAACGAGTTTCCCCAATAAATTGGGGCACATCACATTTCATTTGTTTTTCTACAAAGCTTGCACCCTGATGGGGTGTCCCGGGGGTGTATTCATAATGGGGTAACAATTGCTGATGATTATTTACATTTTGTGCTTCAACTGTGGAGTAAGATTTGACAACTTTTTGAAAGTTGTCAAATCTGTACCCCGGGAAACAAAAAATCATAGCCTATTGAAGATAAGCTTAATCATAGTTCACGACAAAATGGGGTATTGTGACTAATGCCCTATTTATCCTTTTCTATAATACCCAGCAAATCGTCTTCTATACTTTTGCTTACCGATTCTGTAATGCGCCCTATTTCGTGGCCTTCTTTCATTACTATGAATATCGGTACAAATTTTACGTTGAATTTCTTCTCTTCACCATTGGTGGTGGTTTTGGCACGGTCTACACCATACATAGTAAGCGCTGTGGAGGGGAAATTGGCCTGTTCCAGCACTTTGGCTAGTCTTGGTATCAAATCATGCGAATCATCGCACCAGGTGCCCAGGAAAACCACTAATGAATAATGGTTCAATTTTAGGCTTAGGCTACCTATGGTGTTTTGGTTGGGTTGGTAGGCATTATAGCCTGTTGCCATCCAGGTAAAGGTGGGTTCGCTATTCAGGTCTTTTAGGGTCACTAGTCCATTGAAGACTTTTCCCCCCGACACAGAATCTTTAGAAATTGTATACGACATATTTTGGGCATGGGTATGAAGTGAAAAAAGGAAAAAACAGAAATAAAGAATATGTTTCATAAAGTAGGAACTAAACCACTGCATTGTGTAATGAAAAAGTAAAGTTGGGTAATTATTATCTAAATCTGAAACATGCAGGAAAAAACAAGGGCAATTTTTCGATTTTTTATGATCCTATACCCTATGCATTTTATATAAAAACAAGGGGATGATGTCCACTTTTGATGGTGACTTTATCCCCTTAATATCGAACTGGAAAATTGATAATATCGGTTACATATTGTGTTTTTTCAGGTATTCCAATAAATCATTAGCTTCAAGTTCTTCGGCATATTCTGAGGGCGAATAACTGCCGCCACCTATACAGCCTGTCATTTTTTTGGCACTTATGGATAGTTTTTTGCCATCATAGGCATTGTGCTCAACCAGATACTTAACCATGTCCATATTCTTGTGCTCTATTGCGAAATAGATAGCCGATTTATTATTCAGTTTCGCAGGGCAGACACCGCTTACTATCGAGCCGCTGATACCCTGCATAGATGCTCCTTTTTCAACTAATACTTTTACAGCTGGCAGGTGGTTTTTAGCGGCAGCACAGGTAAGTGGAGTGAAATTAGAAATCTGGGCGCCATTATCGGCATCTGTAAAACACTTTCCTTCAGTATTTATATCGGCACCTTTTTCTATCATTGCTTTGAGCACGGTAGGGAAACCACATTGTGCGGCCTGGAGGATTAGCGGGCCATACCATTTGCTATCGGTTTTTATATCGGCACCATTGTTCACTAGTGCCAGGGTAACTTCTTCTTTATTCCCAAACCCTCCGCCAAGTGCCATTTCCAAAGGTGTCTGGTCGGGCATTTTTGTGGCACTTTTGTTTTTTTGGTTAATATCAAGGCCCTTGCCAAGTAGTAATTTCAGTATTTCATCAGGATTACCGTTTCTGTCATTGGGCATATTAGTGTACCAATCAGGAAAAACAAAACCATATTTTTCGACACTGGTTTTTATTGCGGCGAAAACTGTATTACGGTATTCTTTTGATGCACCTGAATTGGCGAACGTGTGGATGAGTGTTCCGTCGGTGGTGCCCTTTTCCAGACTGGCTCCTTTATCGAGCAATAGTTTGAGGCAGGGAACACAATTGCTATGGGTAACCATTGTAGGTAATGCATAAACCTCGGTTGGTTTCAGTGTTTCCATAGCACTCTCCCAGGCTTTGATCATGGCTTTATTGGCTTCCTTCCCTTTACTTTTTTCCGTTGCTATCAGTGATTTGAAAGTGGTTGCAGGATCTGTTGTGTAGGGTTTATTTGGGTCTGCACCTGCATCTAAAATCAGTTTCAACACATCGTAAGAGCTATAAAAAGTTGCCTGATACAATATGTTGGGATTACCGAGATTAGGGTCAGCCTTATTTTCGAGCAGGTATTTTACAATATCGGGCCAAAAGAAAGCCAGTGAAAGTGGGGTTGTGGTGCTTGGATCAACACCATTTACCTTAGCACCTTCTGCAATAGCTTTTTTAACAGCATCTAGCTTGCCACTTTTGCAAGCATTGAGTAGGTCATCGTCAGGACCTGCATTACAATCAATGGTGCAGCATACAAAAACAAATAAGAATACGAAATTCAGAATCTTAGCCATAATTTAAAGATTTAATTATGACTGCAAGGTATTATTGGTGTCAATTTGCTGCAATACGCTAAAATGCGTATTTTATTAAAGGTATCAGGACCGGGACTGATTACCCTTATTGGTTTCCAGCTGGTTATAAATACCATTAAGTACCTTCCATTTGACCAGAGGTAATAGGGTAAATTCAGGTAAATGCTTTATACAAGTTGGTTGCGAATGGCTATCAATTTGTTTCTTAATTCTGTTAGCGATTGGTTGAGGTCTATGGTCTCTACATCCCTTTTATTTTCGGCTTTCAATTTGGCTTTGGCACCTGAGATGGTAAAACCACGTTCTTTAACAAGATGGTATATAGCTTTTATTTCACGAATTTGCTCTGGGGTATAAAGCCTGTCGCCCTTGCGGGTGGTACGTACTTTTAGTTTGAACTCATTGGTCCAGAAGCGGATATGGGAAGTTTTCACTTTGAAAAGGTCCGATACCTCGCCTATAGAGTAGTATTTTTTATCACCTTCCCATTCTTCGGGCAGGTCGAATTCTTTTTTTTCTTCAGCTACTGTATCCTTGGTAGCAGCGTCAACCTCTGCAGCAGTTTCAGCTATTTCTTCAGTTTTAGACTCATCCTGCTTTTTTTTACTACGTGGTTTTGGTAATGGTGCCACTGGTTCGGGCTTAATTACTTCACCAAACAGAGTAACGATATGTTCGCTCATACTCAACCTTTAAAAATAGATTACTAAAAATCCAAAAATAGCAAATACCAGCCAAAAAAAAAGGGGTTGTTTCATAATACTGAAACAACCCCTTTTTTTAACTAAAATATTTGATTAGAAAGCCGATACATTGTAGTTAACATCAGCCATTTTGATTAATGATGATTGCATTACCTGGCCAATCTGGTTCCTTAACTGACCTTCCATTTGGTAGCGCTGTTGGTTAACCATAGGACCCATTGCTGGGTTGTCAGCAGCCATTACATTGCGGTTGGTAACCATGATGAAATATACTGCGTTGGTACCCTTGATAGCTGGAGATAAAGTGTTGGTATTGAAGCCTTTATTGAAAGCATAACCTGTAACCTTTGGTTCGTAACCCAAAACTGGTACATAACCACCACCAAGTATTACCGTATCAGCCTGCTGAACTGGTGAGTTAGAAGCCTGTGCAATAGCATCTAAAGATGCAGAACCTGCATATTTTTTACCGATAGCTTCAGCTTTTTTCTCATCCTTAATTTTCTGTTCGAAAATTGGCCTGTTAGCAGCAGTTACTTCAACTAAGCCTTTTTCCTGTACGGCAATCAATTTAGCTACTACATAGCGTGATTCACCCAATTGGAATACTGAAGAGATATCACCAACTTTTTTCTCGAAAGCCCACCTGATCATATCACGAGGAACAGCACCTAAACCTGCAATAGTAAAGTTACCAGCCTTGATATTATCACCAATTCTCTTATTCAGGTTCAATTTTTTAGAAGTAGCATCGAAATCAGCAGCAGTTGTGTTTTTACCAGCAAATTCGTTTGCTTTACCATAGATAGCCATTACTGTACTATCGCTTGCTGCAAGATTCTTAACCACGGTAGCCATCTGGATAGTAGAAGAAATAGCTTTTTGCTCTTCAATCAACAGGTATTCGTAAGCTACATAATTTTCCTGGCTTATTTTTATCAATTTCATTGCACCTACAGCACCTTCGAAAATGAAATCACCCATTGCGGTATCAGGTAATCCCGGACGCTGAACTAAAGTCCAATCGTAAGAACCTTTTTTCTTAGGGTCATTGTCATCAGAGTATTTCATTACTACTGAATCAAATTTCACACCAGCTTTGATTTCAGCAATAGCACTGTCAATTTTCATTTTAGCAGCAGTATCGCTCATGATGTCTTTACCCTGTGCTTTTACCCTAACTAAGATGTGCTTGAACTTAACTGAGTCTGGTAAAGTTTTCCTTGAAATTACCTTAGTTAATTTATAAGCATTGTCTTCGTAGTATGGGCCATAAATATTTCCGGCAGGAACAGCCATGATGGAATCAGCAAAACGAGATTTGAAAGTGTTTTTGCTATAATATGCTTCGCTGAAAGAATTAACTTCATCAGACTTGTTGTTTACAAAAGCCTTGTTGTCTTTGGTAGTACCAAATTCAGCTTTAATTTCTTCAAGGCTACCTAAAGCCCTTGCAGTGTCGGCTGAAGCTGGGATGATATCGAAAGAAACGTATTCAATACTGCGTGAAGGCTGGTCGGTTTCGAACATAGCCTTATGGGCAGCCATATATGTCTTTATCTCTTCGTCGCTCACTTTTACATCAGCATCATTAACTGATGACAATGGTATTTTCACATAACGGATTGAAGCCATTGAATTTTGGTCGGCAGCAGTACGTTTAGCCAAATAGGTAGGAACATAAGCAGCACCAGCGAACATGGTATTGAACTTATTGATATTGCTCATGCGCAATACATAAGACTTAGTCATTTCCCAGGACTCACGGATCTTACCTGCTGGGTCAATCCTTGCGCCATCATCAGCTAACTGTTTTTCGAAAGCCTTTACATAACCAGGGTCGAAAGAGTTAGTTTCTTTATTGATGAAAATCATATTTCCTTCAATCTGGTATTGTTTAACCAGGTTGTCGGCATTACCACCATAGATTAATTCTTTCTTCTCCTCTTCGGAAGTCTGGATACCCAGTTTAGCACATTGCTCTTCAACATAAGTTTCATAAGCAATCATACTAATCACCTGCTCATTGATCTGGGCACGTTTCAGGTCATCTTTTGGCTCCCTGCTATTAAACATAGCATAAAGGGTTTCGTATTCCTTTAGTCTTTGTTGGTATTCCTTTGGTTCGATTTTCACACCATCCACTTTCATGATTTGTGTTTCACGGCCACCGAAGAAATTACCGAAAGAACCATTGCGGGCGTCAGAAACAATAAAGCCAACCAGCGCTATTGCTATAACCGCTCCGGCTATTTTACCATACTTATTTCTGATAGTTTGAATTACAGACATTGCAGCTTTGTATTAGTTTTTTTATTAAGGACGGCAAATTTATGGGAAAAATTGAGATTTTGTACGCTAATTATTTCTTTTACGGTTTTATTTTTAAAAAATAAAACTTTATGTAGCTGGAAATTGCCTTTTTGTCAGTGAATCCACACGGAATTAAGGATATTTAATTGCATTATCTTTGAAATAGTATTTTCAGAGGTTTGGGGGCTCCAAAAAAAATATTGCACAATATTCGCTGATTTTTAAATAATAAACTATTTTGCAAACGATTTCTATGCAACACAAACTTACAAGGCTTATTGTTGTTTTCCTGCTTGTTATTATAGCTACCAGCTGTAGTAATCAAAAAGTGTATAAAAGCCACAAATACGTAAAGTCGAAACAAAACTGGCACTTCTGGCACAGGCATGCTTACAGGCCACATGCCCACTATGGTGGTGGTGTTTGGTAGTATTTTATTTGCCGGAATATTTTTATTCTTCTTTAAGGAGGCTGGTATTTACTTGTAATAGCCATTTATACAATTATTTTCAAAGGTCGGTGCTTTTGTCAATAAGGTCATCTTTTTCCTTATTAATGTTGCGGCCTTTACCAAACAGGTAACCAATACTAAGTGCTCCCATTTTGGTTTTATCTATTTCAGTACCCAATCCAATATCTTTTATTCCCCAATAATACCTGGCCCTAAAAAACAAGCCATTAGGTAATTCGTAACCGGCAATAAGGTTCATGGCTACATTGAGCCCTACAAGTGTGCGGCCTATTTCTATCGGGTAGGTGCCATTGTTGGAAAACGGGGTATCATTAATTACTGAATGATCGGAATAAACGTTTTTGCCACCCACTATATATGATAATGTAGCTCCAATGCCAGCAATAAATCTCCCCTTGCCCTGCATACCCGTTTTGTAAAACACACTCATTGGCAGGTCAAGGTAATTGATGTATAATTCCTGGTGTACACTGGCATTAAAACTATCATTATGGTAAAATGAATATTCTCTGATCCCTCCCAGGCGTGAAAAGTAGATTCCTGTCTGGAAATAAAGGTTATTATTCATAGGGACATCAAGCAGGCCACCTATCAGGTATGATGGTATAGATTTTTGGGAATTGATTGAGAAATTAAAAACATCAGAAGGTGGAAGGAATTTGATTCCACTGATACCTATACCTACCTCAGGGCCAAAGGCTACCTGTGCCTGGGCAGGGATTGCCAATAAGACGCTATAAATGATTAACAGGTATTTTCTCATTGGTGCGGGGATTATTAGTTTATTGCAATTGAGTATTCTAAAGGTAATAAATAAGGTGTACCTGGAATTTTATTTTAGTGGTTATTGAAAATTTGGCCGTGGATTTTTGATGTAAATTTATTGGTATATTGGGTATCATGTATAGTAGCCACCCATTTTAAGCCCTTAATAGCGTTGGTAAGGAAAACCTCATCGGCTTTGTGTAGTACCTCTAATGTGAGTTGCCTTTCAATTACCCGGCCCGTTTTTTCGATAATGAGCCTGCGCATCACACCTGCTATACAACCTTCTGATAATGGTGGGGTAAATAGTTCACCATTTTTCACCCAAAAAATATTGGCTATGGCTGATTCTATTATGTTGCCATGGGTATTACAGATGAGTGCATCATTCCATTTTTGAGCTTTGGCTTGTTTTGCTGCAATTGCATAAACGAGCGCATTGCAGGATTTTAAATTACTGAGTGAATCAGGGCATTTATTGAGGTTTTCGGCTATTCCGATCACTAATCCGTTTTCATTAAAAGCAGTGATATGCTCATCGAGCCCGAAGCATTCTATCAGGATGCCCGGATTGTTTTTTTGGTTGGTGAAAAGGCCGCCACCATTGGCATAGAGTTGTAACCTTACCCTGCAAAGTAGTAGTGCATTATTTTTTTCTACAGTTTTCAGTATTTGCTGCTCCAGCCATGTAGGGGTAAAAAGAGCCGGGATATCGAAATAAAGTTGCTGTAAGCCATTGAATAATCGCTCCCAGTGATAATCGTAAAGGTTTATATGACCATCGGTAACGAGCATGGTTTCGAAAATGCCATACCCATACCTGAATGCACCATTGTCGGTGGGGATTACCTGCTTATCGGTGGTAAATATTTTACCGTTGTGGTTTAAATAATTCAAAGTAGTACAAAGGTAATGGTAGTGAAATTCAAAAGGGATTGGTTTATAAAATGGGCCTAGAGCAATAGAAATTGGCATTACGGAGTTAAATGAGGTTACAAAACATAATTAGAATAGAATTCGTGTATTTTTGTTACAAACTTAGAGCGTATGAAGTTTGAGATGCCGGTTAGTGTGCAGTGGTTGGCAGACTTTACAGGAGCAAAATTGATAGGGAATGAGACACAGGAAGCCACGGGTATTAATGAAATACACAAGGTTACAACAGGTGATATATCGTTTGTAGATTTTGAAAAATACTATGGTGCATGCCTTAACTCGGCAGCTACAGTTATCATTATTAATAAGGAAGTGGAGTGCCCAGCAGGGAAAACACTATTGGTAATAGCTGACCCATTTAGTGCCTATGTAAAAATTGTGAACCGCTTCCGTCCTTTTGAGCCTGCTAATAAAATGATTAGCGATTCGGCTGTAATAGGTGAGGGAACCATTATCCAGCCCGGTGTGTTTGTAGGTAATCATGTGAAAATAGGTGCCAACTGCCTTATTCACCCCAATGTTACCATTTACGACCACAGTGTTATAGGAGACAATGTAGTTATCCATTCGGGATGCGTGCTGGGTGCCGATGCTTTTTACTTTAAGCGCAGGAAGGATAGGGAAGTGCAATATGATAAACTGGTGAGCTGCGGCAGGGTGATTATAGGGAATGATGTGGAAATAGGCGCAGGCACTACAATAGATAAGGGAGTGAGTGGAGATACTATAGTAGGGCAAGGTACAAAGTTGGATAACCATATACATATTGGACATGGGGCGGTAATAGGTAAGAATTGCCTGTTTGCAGCGCAGGTGGGTATAGGTGGTAAGGCAATCATAGAGGATGGTGTGATACTTTGGGGCCAGGTAGGTGTGAGTAAGGACTTAACAATAGGTGCGGGCGCAATAGTGCTGGCACAAAGTGGTGTACCTGCAAGCCTGGAAGGTGGTAAGACTTATTTTGGAACACCAGTAGGTGAGGCCAAACCTAAGATGAGAGAGCAAGCCTGGGTGAAGCGCATACCTGAAATGTGGGAAATGCTTAAGGCAAAAAAAGAAGATTAGGTAGCATAATCACAAGGGAATAAATATATTTACTTAAATGGTGTCAGAATCATTTTTGAGTTAGGTATTCAAGTTCGGGTTTTTGACTTTTTAATTTTAACTTTTTACTTTGAGGTGTTTTGACTTTTAACTTTTGACTTTGAAAAATGGTCTCCATAATAGTAGATAATGCCCTATTGTTGCGGTCGTATGTAGCAAGCGATGCACAGGAACTGTTTAACACGGTTAGCAGTTCACGTGCGCATTTGCATAATTGGCTCGATTGGGTAGATAAGACAACAAAAGTGGAGCATTCATTACAGTTTATACAACAATCGCTGCACCAGCTAAATACACAGGAAGCCCTGGCACTGGGTATTTTTTACAACGACAAGTTGATAGGTGGCATGGGTATGCACCACTGGGACATGGTATCAAAAAGGGCACAGGTGGGCTACTGGATTAGTAAGGAATGTGAAGGGAAGGGAATCATCAACAGGAGTTTAGTAAAGTTCATCGACTTCTTATTTAAGAAGATTGGGCTCAATAAGGTGGAAATACATTTTGTGCCTACCAACAAGCGCAGTGCCGCCGTTGCTGCCAGGCTGGGCTGTAAGGTGGAAGGAATAATAAGGCAAAGCGTAGTAAGAAACGGTATGCCCGAAGACCTGGTTATAACCGGCATCTTAAAGAGTGAATGGAAGGGGGCATAAAAGGCTTTTATTCGTATTTGCTAATGTTTATTAATAATTTTCAGGATGGAATCTATTGCCGCCAGGTTATCGGGGTTTTGGATAGACTTATAAATGTCTTCTTTCTCTGTTTGTGTTAGGTGGAAATTGAGTTCGGCCATTTTATTAGGTGCTTTTGGCACATATACCAGCTTTATAAAACGGAGTTTGCCATCTAGGAATGAAGGGGCATATTCTTTGATATTTCCAAAAGAGTAGGATTGGAATCCTTCCCATTTATTCTGGATGGTAAAAATCGGGTCGAACAACATAGCCCCCAGCGAAGATTGGTCGGAGTTGGAACAAACATCAAATTCCTGGGTATCCCTTATTTCTATAACTACTACATTACTTGTGTTTTGCTTAATCCAGTCTCGCAGTACATAGAGATACCTTGCAGCCATTGTAGCCCCAAAATTATCACTGAGGCCGGCATCCATAATATTCATTACCGGCAGGCTGGGCAGTTTTACCACAGGTAATACCACAGGGAAGGTGGCATTCATACGCAGTGCAGATGTAAGCCTGAGGTTATAAGGATTTTGACCTGCAAAGAAAGCCCCAAAGTCTATAGCATCAATTGGGGGGAAAGGATCGTTGAGGGAATAAACAGGCCGGGTAAGGTAGGAGACAGGCTGGGCCGACATAAGCAATTTGCGTCCATCATTTACTATTGTGCCACTAACAATAACCTGGGGAATTATCCCATCGTGTTCCCGCTGCGTGAAGTAGCCTATATTTTTATCAAGCAGGCCGTCGGTATTGGTAATCATTTCCTGCTCCATGGCATAGCCACGGTCGCGGGTATAAGAATAGCCCCCCACACTTATTTTGTTGAAAGGAGAAATCATATCTACACTTGCGAAAGAAAAAATAATGGCATTGAGGAGGTCTTTACCCTGGTTATCCTGGTATTTTTTGAGGTAAGGATCTTTAATAATGCCCTGCTGGTGGGCATCGTGTAGGCTACGCCAATATGCAGCCCCTATCATGCCACCTGAGGCACCGGTAACCAGGACAGTATTTTTAAACAGGTTCCCACCCGATGAGCTATCCAAATATTGCAGGGAGCGCAGTGTCCAGTAAGCCGAGCGGGAGCCACCGCCACTTACTGAAACAATAACCAACGGCGGTTTGTCCTGGCCGGTATGGGCCTTCCAGTTTTTCAGCCTTTCCAGTTCAGTGTTTTTATCTGCTTCGAACTTGCTTTTATTGAATAAATGACGAATGTAGACATAATCGTATTTGGGTTTTTGTGCATCTGGCTGGTGGTAGTTGAGGCCAAATGCAATACTACGGAGGTCGAAGACCTGGTACCTGACCAATACACCTAATGACACAACAAAAAGCACCCAGCCAATGGCTTCCCAGCTTTTCAGAAAGTACTTGAAAGCGCCTACTACACCCATCATAATAGAAAACAACAATAAAAACCCTGCACCGGCAGGAATTCTTAAGTAAGGATTTTCTATATAAATACCTAATACCAATAGGAGAATATAAGCTATAATAGTTGCAAATATTACATTGCGGTGGTGGCGCTTTAGGATGGTACCCATAACCCTGGGGTGGTAGGGTTGCCAATTGGCAGTTTCCTCAATATGGAAGCGGCCTGTAAGAAAGTTACTGGCAGGTATGATATCAATTTCGTAGTCAAGAGAATCGTAGGGGATAATGCCCCTGATGCGTGATGGATTGGCAATGCGTGTAAGCAGGGTTTTGAAAAAATCACGGCTAACCCTGAAGAAGTACATAAAAGATAATAGGATTACCAGCATAAAGCCAATATAGAAGCCCAATTGCAGAATTATAATGGTAAGTAAGGAGGAATGTTCACCTTTCAACTGGAAATGAACAGAAACGACACTGAAATAAAAGAGAAACAAAAGAGGGATAATAGAATTATTGAGGGAATATATTAAGAAAGCATGGCGGGTGGCGCCCATAAATGGTATGCGCTTGCTGTGAATTATAAATGTGGTGATGTGCCACATCATGGTAAACACACTCACAGAGCAACCTAATAAAAGCATACTTGTGAAACTGATACTCCCCAGGTATTCGGGTGCCAGGAAAAGGGATGAGGCGCCAAAATGGGCAGCAAGGTTGCCCCTGATGGTGAGTAAGAGAATTAACCAGAAGGCCAGCAATAACTGGTACTTACGGAAATGCAATAAAAAAAGCTGAACCGGTAAAAAATAGTACAGGCTTTTAAGAGTCCGCCTCATTAATCAGATATCAATTGATTGACAACATACAAAAATGTTTTGATTAGGCAGGTGTTTTATGTCAGTTGATGAATCAGGCATCTTGCTAACCTCCGGGTAATTAGGAAGGATGATCAAACAGGGGCTGACCAATTATTAATTGTTCTTGTTTAATGCCAGGAATCCAACCTGATGCATATTATACAAACCTGATTCAATTAAATAGTAAAGAACAAGTTAGAATTATTAAAAAAATTAGTGGTTCAATAAATATATTATTGGAGAACCAGAAAGTTCTATAAAAAAAGGGTGAGAGGGAATCACCCCCTTAAATCCAGAAAACGTATGAAAAAAATATGCCTAAGTGAATGTAGTAGGGCATTACAGCTTTTAATAGTGTATAATACCTGAAAATGGTTTATAATTTGGATTAAAAAATCGTAAATAAAATGCCCCATTAGGGGTGAGTGTTGTTAAGAAATCATTAATTTCTGTTTGCATTTCTCATAAACCTTTCTAATTTTATGTGTTGAATTAGGTTCACGATTTTTTAACACTTTAAATTCATTTTTTTAACCACAAAAAACAAACGTATGAGGAGAGCAATTCTACTGCTTTTATTGTTTCTGGGAGCAAGTGCCCAACTAGCAATTGCGCAGACACGGCACGTAAAAGGCAAGGTAAATGATGAAAAAGGAACTGGTATAGCCAATGCCGGTGTAGGTATTAAGAACACAACCACAGGTACAATTACAGATGTGGATGGGAATTTTGAAATTGATATGCCGGATGCCGACAAGATTTTGGTTATCCAGGCAATTGGTTTTACCACTCAGGAAGTTGAAGTAACTGGTACCGGTGTGGTGGTAACTATGAAATCGTCTTCAAAAGTGCTTAATGAAACAGTAGTTACTGCATTGGGTATCAAAAGGGAAAAAAGAACACTTACTTATGCTACACAAACTGTGGGTGGAGACCAAATGAACCTTTCAGGTTCTGGTAACCCATTGAGTGAACTAGAAGGTAAGGTGTCAGGTTTGTCAATTATCAATGCTGCCGGTGACCCTGGTGCTGGTACTTATATGCAATTACGTGGTATTACCTCTCTTACAGGCGATAACCAGCCATTGATTATTATAGATGGTATACCAATAGATAACTCAATCAATAACTACGACCCTACTTTCGCTGGTTTTCAGGCAAGTGGTTCAAGTGGTAACCTAACCGGTGGTACCCAACCTACCAACCGTGGTATGGATATCAACCCTAGTGACATTGAAAGTATCAACGTGATGAAGGGCCCTGCAGCTACTGCGCTTTATGGTATAAGGGCAGCAAGTGGTGCGATTATCATTACTACTAAAAAAGGCAATGGTGATGGCGCCAAGGGAATGCAAATAAGTGTAAACAGCAGTTACTCTGTTGAATCACCCAATAAGCTTCCTGAATTACAGAACAAATTCTCCCAGGGTTTAGGTGGGGTTTGGAAGAGTCCATTATCTGGCGGTTCAAGCAAAAAATTCTCATGGGGTGCCGATATGGATACTCTTTATTATATGGCTAGTCCTGTTGCTAATGTTTACGATAAGAATGGCGCTATTGTAGGTGCTTCAAGTGCATTAAGAGGCAAGAAAATCAGCCCATACGATCCATACGATTTCTTTGTAAATGGCCATACCAAGAACAATAACATTGCCATATCAAACGGCAATGCTACATCATCTTACAGATTATCATTAGGTAGCCTTCACCAGGAAGGTATCGTACCGCATTCTGATTACGACAAAACCACATTTGGTTTAAGTGGACAGACAGCCATTAACGACAGGCTTAATGTATCAGGTGCAATGAACTATGTAAAATCTTCAGCTGATAAGGTACAGCAAGGATCAAACGTATCTGGTATTATGCTGGGTTTATTACGTACGCCACATTCATATGATAATTCATACGGAACAGATCATGCAGCTGATAACCCTACATCTTACACATATGCAGATGGAAGCCAGAGGAATTACCGTAATGGCCCTGGTTATGATAACCCATACTGGACTGTAAACCGTAACCCATACCGCGATGACCTGAGCCGTGCATATGGTTATGGCCAGGCAAGCTATAAGGTTACTGAATGGATGGATGCCGTGTACAGGCTTGGTGGTGACGTTTATTCACAAAGCGCAAAAAATGCATATGATATAGGTTCAAATGCATCTCCTGCAGGTGCTGTCTATCTGATTGAGTATTTTAATGAGCAATACAACTCAGATTTCATGTTGAATATGCACAAGAGTTTAAATAAGGACTTGAATGGTGCATTGACAATTGGCCAGAACTACTTCACACAAAATTCAACCACAAGGTTTGCATCAGGTGCGGGTTTAACATTGCCTAACTTCCTTGATATGAAAAATGCAAGTACCTTCCTTGCAAGCGAAAGTGAGGCAAAAATACGCAGAAGTGCATGGTATGGAGAATTAGATATGGACTATAAGAAAATGTTGTATTTGACCTTAACAGGCCGTAGCGAAACTACTTCTACATTGGCAGAGGGTCATAATAATTTCTTCTACCCTAGTGCAGGTCTTTCATTCATATTCACCGAACCACTTGGCCTGACAGGTAATGACATTATGCCTTATGGTAAAATAAGAATGTCATTTGCACAGGTAGGTAAAGACGCAGGTGCCCATTCATTGACCACACCATATAGCAGTGCAGCCATAGCTGATGGCTTTACCACAGGTAATACATGGCCAGGAAATGGTTCTTCAGGTTATCAGATTTCAGCTGCTACAGCTGTAATTGGTAATCCTGATTTGAAACCTGAAAAAACAAATTCATTTGAATTAGGTACAGATCTTTCTTTCCTTAAAAACAGGATTGCACTTACCGGAACATTCTATACTTCGAAAAGTAGTGATGTAATATTTACTGTTCCAATTCCTTATGCTACAGGTTTTGCTGCTGCAGTACTTAATGCAGGTGTAATAAGCAACCATGGTCTGGAATTAACATTAAGTACTACACCTGTTAAAACCCAGTCAGGTTTCCGTTGGGATCTTAATTTCAACTGGAGTAAGAACGTAAATACAGTTGACCAGCTTTACAATGGTGTAAACCAATTGTTTATTTCAGGTTTCACCAATGGTGGTATTTATGCAATTCCAGGCCAGCCATTTGGTGTGATTATGGGTACCGATTATATCCGTGACACCAAAGGAAATTTAGTAATTAACGACGATAAAACAGATCCTGGTTATGGTATGCCAATTGCTGGTAGCAAGAATGTTGCTTTAGGTAATGTTCAGCCTGATTGGATTGGTTCTATAGTAAATAATTTCTCATTCAAAGGCTTTACTTTAGGAGTACAGATAGATATCAGGAGTGGTGGTATGATGTGGAACGGTACACGTGGTGCCCTTTCTTACTTCGGAACATCTAACGAAACTATGAACAGGAATGATTCTACAGTTTTTGGTGGTGTTATGGGTCACCTGGATGCTGATAATAATGTGGTGCATTACAATGGTGCTGCAGTCGATTCTGGCTCAGGTGCTAAGAACACTACATATGCTAAAACAGGACAGTATTACTGGCAGAACATTGGTAGTAGCTTTATTGGCCCTACAGCTCCAAGTATTGAAGATGGTTCATGGATCCGCCTTCGCCAGTTAAGTTTGACTTATAAGATACCTGCAAATTTGTTGAAGAAAATCCATGTTCGTTCATTAGCTGTAACAGGTTACGTGAACAATATTATCATCTCGACAAAATACAAGGGAGTAGATCCTGAAACAAGCCTTTCTGGTCCTGCAAATGGCCAGGGTCTTGATTACTTCAATAATCCAGGTACCAAATCTTATGGTTTCAGATTAAATCTAGGTCTGTAATTTTTAAAAAAACTAAAAAAAGTAAACATGAAGATCATAAAAATATCGTCGTTAATTCTTTTAGGTGGTGCATTATTGTTCAATTCATCTTGTAAAAAAACATTTTATACAGATGCGAACATTAACCACAACGCCCCCACAACCATGGTGCCTTCGCTGATATTGCCAACAGT
>CANGSR010000062.1 GCA_947456055.1 Chitinophagaceae bacterium | reverse complement strand
CTCCTCCTTCAGCACCGGATAATTCAAAACCTGGGTAAGCCCGATGATATTGGCAATAGGCGACCTTAGATTGTGTGACACAATATAATTGAACTGCATCTGCTCATTATACTTATTAGTGAGCTCATCAAGCAGTTTAGATTTTTCAGCCTCAGAGTTTTTGAGTTTTTCCAGTATTATTTTTTCCTCGGTTATATCACGGATTGCCGATTGGGTACCGACAACAATATTATTTTCAATTATTTTGGCCACTAATACTTCAAACCATCTCTTCTTACCATCCTTCCTGATTCCCTCATAAGTGAATTTTACAGGAATCTCCTCACCTGCCATTATCAGGCTGTGCCGGGCATCTAGTATCTTAATATACTCTGGCAAAACATAGTCGTTAAATTGAAAATTATCCAGATTAGTATCCTCCAATCCTATTAATTCAAAGAAGCGGTCATTGGCAAAGATTACCTTATTATTGGCGTCAGTCATTACTATACCGTCGCTAATATTTTCGAGTACACGGTTATAATTAGCCCGGTTTTGTGCCAATAGCCTCTCTGTGCGCTTTTTATCTGTTATATCTACTGATAAAATAAAAAGTCCTTCAGAATTGGGCTGCACCCTGATCTCAAACCATTCAGAACTTTTGTCGGGATAAAAGAACTCGTTCTCAAATTGCATGGTTGTACGCCGGGTCATGCATTCCTTAAGCTTCTTATAGAGATCACTTTTCTTAATACCCGGATATTTTTCCTCCATTGTATACCCAATAATTTCATTTCTGGGATACCTGCTTTGCAAAAGAGCCGTTTCATTCAGATAGATATACCGCCAATCAAACCCTATAATTTGTACGCCATCTATCATTTTATCCATGATGTAATGGAACCTGGCTTCATTTTCCTGTATCTGGATATTGGCAAGGTAAGCCTGTGTAACATCACTATGTGCCAATACAATATGGTTGCCCTTATCACCTATTTTATTGGCTGTGAGCATACACCACCTTTTGGTAGCCGGAGTATGACAAGGGTATTCTATTTCGTAGGACAATTTCTCTCCACTTATAAGGCTTTGGATTCCATCAAAGGCATTGGCTGCGGTATTTTCACCATCACTTGCTGCATTACTACAAACATCCAGATAGTTGGCACCTGCAAGTACATTAGTCAATAGTATTTCCGGATTATTGGCTGCAAAATTATACCATGAATTATTTATGGCAACCAAATTACCAGTAGCATCAATAATGGCTAGTTGGTAGGGAAGGCAATTGAAAACCTGCTCAAAAAGAGTAAAATCAACATTCAATAAACCAGATAGCTCATTAATGAGATTTTGAACAGTTTCAGATTTGGGCAAATTCGGGCGTTTACCTTTACGGCATTCGCTCAAGTAGGCCAAAAGTGGGTCAATAAACTCCTCTATCCTGTTTTTTTGCACCTATATTCAGAGTTTTTCATTCGTATCAGGAGGGTGACCCTGAAACGGGGTGATATTTTCATAATTACGAACACAAAATAATAAAATTTCCGAACTTGTTATCAAATTTTTATTTATATATGTAAAGTAAATTTAGACCGGATTGATGATTTACTCATAGCATTATTAAAAAGTCGTATGCATTTGATCGTTACTATATTTTCAATAGATTTAAGAAATAACAAACAAGGGTGCTCCAAATCCTGACAAATTATACAGCTCAAAATTTTAGTGCAGGAGGAAGCGATGGTTATTATATTTGCAATAAATATTTTGCTACGAAAAATCTATTCTTTTACCTCGTTCCGGTAGTACTTTGCCTGTTTTCCTGTAATACGGGAAAAGCTGAAGCTGGCAATAAAGATACTACCAATGATCGTATCATTACAACATCCTTAGGTTTTGATACTACCTTACCAAAGGGCAGTGTGGTAGACAGCATACAATGTAGGAAAAGCCCTGGCCAATACTATTCTTTATACCTGCCTTCCAACTACTCAAGCGATAAAAAGTATCCATGTGTCTACTTTTTCGATGCCCATGCCCGCGGTGCCATGCCTCTCAATATGTACCACCTGTTGGCTGAAAAATATGGCTATGTGCTCATAGGCTCCCTCACATCTAAAAACGGCATGCAGTGGCCGGTCAACAAACCCGGTATTGAAGCTATGATGGCAGATACCAAAGAACGAATAAATATAGATCCAACCAGGGTTTATACAGCAGGATTCAGTGGTGGCTCAAGAGTTGCCTCATCAGTTGCCATCTACATTGGTGGTGTGGCTGGGGTTATTGGTTGTGCCGCCGGGTTTCCACGCATAGAAGGGGGTATCAACCAAAAATTCGCCTATTTCGGTTTATCTGGTGAGTATGATTTCAATCTAGGTGAAATGCAACAACTGGATGATGCCCTTGAGCATAATGGTTTTCCACACCAGTTATTGACAACTGATGGCATACATGGCTGGGCACCTGCTGCTGAATTCAATACAGCCTTGCTTTGGATGCAGGTAAACAGCATGAGGGAAAAAACCAGCACTAAGGATGATGAAATTATTAAAGCCCTTAAAGAAGATTTTGACTTACGGATAAAAGCAGCCCATAAAACTAATGACCCTATAAAGGAACACCTATTGACTACAGGCTTAATTGCTGTTACTGGGGGCCTGATTGATGTAGCTGATTATAAAAGGCAGGAAGCCTCAATTATAGCCGGTCCAGCCTATCAAAAAGCCCTGGAACAGCAAACCAATCTACAGAAACAAGAACAAACCCTCCAACAGGAATTAGCAGGTGAATACAGCCAGCACGATGAAACATGGTGGGCACAAAAACTGAAAGACCTGAACAATAAGGCCAACAAACCCAAAACACCAGCTGAAGGCCATATGTATAAGCGGGTAATCAATTACCTGGGCCTGGTAGGGTTTATGAGCGTGACCCAGGCGCTGAATACCGGTGATGTAGGCCATGCCACTACATTCCTGAATATCTTTAAATTAGCCGACCCTGAAAATACCGATTGCCTATACCTAGAAGCTATGCTTGAAATGAAAAAAGGCAACCCTCCACTCGCCCTCAAAGCCCTGGAAGCTGCTGCCCAAAAAGGGTATAGCGAAATTGCCACTCTCATTACCGAGCCTGCCTTTGCAGGAATTAAGGATGATGCTGCATTTAAGGATATATTGACTAAAGTGAGGGAGAATGGGAAGAAATAAATAACGAATTTCACTTCTTCTCTAGCTGCTCAATAATCTTCAATAAACCTTGCCGATTCCCTGCTGCCTGTATGAATTTAGGTAATTTTTCAACTAATGTAAAATGACTCCTATCCACTGATTCCCTAAGTGAGGCTGCTATATACCGCTTTAGGTAATTGAGGTGCTTATGATTGTAGGCCCAAAAATTATGCTCCTTAAAAGGTGCTTGCAGCCATAGCTCTGCATTAAAATAGGTATGCGCAGCGTTGACTAATAGATAAGTTTTGGACTTAGCTGAATTACTATCATCTGGTATACCAGTCTGTCTTTTTCCATCTGGAGCGTAACTGTATCTTGTTGGTACTTCCTTACTATAACCACAACTGGTGCAGGTGAGCCTTGCAGTTTCCTTGGTTTGGTCAATAATAGCAATTGCCCGACCTGAGCAGGACGGGCAAACTACTAATACCTCATTATAAAAATCAGCTATAGTCAGTTGCTCATCAACAAATCGGGCCTGTTTATCCATATTGCTAATATACTAATTAAAGGCTAAAACAACTGTTTAGTGTGCCTTATCCTGGATTTGGCGGGTAATCTTTACCACCAATTTACGTGGTAAGAACCTGATAGAATTAGCCATGATATAATTCATGGTGCCATGAATGGCTACAGTTTTACCACTCATCATTGCCTTATATCCATATTCAGCTACCTCTTTTGATGTAGGTAATTTTTTACCCTTTACCAGTGCACTTTCTTCCATGGCTGCAGCCGCCTGGAAACCACTCTCTGTAGCACCGGGGCACAACGCAGTAACGGTAATCCCCTTATCCCTTACCTCATTATCTATTGCCTCCGAAAAGCTAAGCACATATGCTTTGGTAGCATAATAAACCGCCATAGTAGGCCCACTCTGAAAAGCTGCGGTTGAGGCCACATTCATTATTTTACCACTTTTCCTTTTCACCATTTCCTGTAGGTAGAGTTTGGTGAGTTGGGTAAGGCAGGTAATATTCAGGTTAATCATTTGCTCTTCCTTCTTCCAGTCTGTTTCATAAAACATACCGAAATCCCCAAAGCCTGCATTATTTACCAGGTAATCAATTTGAATATTTTTCCGCTGGGTTTCATAAAATAGTTCCTTCGATGCATTGGCTTTCGATAAGTCCTTTTCAATCACATTGACCGTTACTTTGTACTGCTTTTCAAGCTCGGTTTTCAGTTGGTTTAGTTTAGAAATATTTCGTGCTACCAACACCAGATTATCTCCTTTTGATGCATGGATTATTGCCAGTTCATACCCTATACCGCTTGATGCGCCGGTAATTAATGCTGTCTTCATTTTTGCTTTTTGACTAATTTAAGGCAAAGCTAGACCAATGATTTGAAACCAACAACATTAGAGTATAGTCTATGGTTGCTACTTATTTTTAAAATCATTAGTTTTGCTTTATGCTTATTAACGAACTTGCAAAAAAGACTGGAATTTCGGTACACACTATCAGGTTTTACGAAAAGTCAGGCCTTATTAGTGGTCACCGTGACCCCATGGTGAAATCGAACAATTACTTCCATTATGATGATGTAGTTGTTGAAAAATTGGAATTAATCCGTGATGCAAAATCCATAGGCTTCACCATCAGCGAAATAGCCCAACTCATAGAAGCCTGGTATGATGAACAATTAAGCCTCGACGAAAAGTTGAAAGTCCTTGATGCCAAACTGGAGTCAATAGACGAAAAAATAACCCAACTCAAAGCCATGCGCAAACTACTAAAGGTGTTTAGAAAGGATATTATAAATGGGGATTGCTAATACTATAGTATATTTTTAACCAATAAAATCCATTATCATGAATGAAGTATTTGATGAATGTGTCCGCCTACTCATTATTTGGGCAAAGTACTGCCACATGACCTACAAGGAAATCAATATCTGGATATTTGTGATCATTGAGCCCATTGTATTTGTAGTAATGCTCATCATTATCATAAGGCAGTTTATGAAGATAAGGAGATTGAAGGCTGGTGGCAAATAATCCCCCCCTACATCTTAAAACTCTTCAACCTCGGATTTTCCTTAATGTTGCCTGTACGTTTCAGCACTCCCCAGCTTTGTAATTGGCCCTTGATGGCTCGCCTTATTGATTTGTAGAGAATGTATAGCATCAGCCAGCGGTATATAATGCGCTGGGGTATGAGCCATACCAGTTTCAGCGGATTTTCCTTTTCAAAGGCAAACGCCAGCACACCCACTGCCAGGTCTATAAGCATAAACAAGCCATAGTACTTCAATATCATCCAACCATTGCCTGTAAAAATGCCAACAAGCATGAAGATGTCAGCCATAGGAGCTATGAGGGGTATCAGGATCTGGAAAAGGAGGATATTAGGCAGGGCAATCCAGCCGAGGGTACCGTAGGTGCTGTTAAATAGGGCATCCCTGTTTTTCCAGAATGATTGCATTACCCCAAAACTCCACCTGAACCTTTGTTTCAGGAATTGGCGCAAGCTTTCAGGTGCCTCTGTGAGAGCTATGGCCTGGTTTTCGTTCATTATTTTATAACCCGCTCGCAGCATACGCATGGTCAAATCGCAATCCTCGGCAAAGGTATCGCTGGTAAACCCACCAGCCTCTTCAATGGCTTTTTTCCTGAATAGTCCTATTGCCCCAGGAACCACTGTAATAGCGTTAATACCTGCAAATGCATTCCTATCAAAATTCTGACTGGTAATGTATTCTATACTCTGCCAGCGGGTAATGATGTTTACCTCATTGCCTACCTTTACATTACCAGCCACCGCCGCTACTTCGGTATCAGAAAAATGGCGTATCAGTAAGCCCAGCGCATTAGCGGCAATATTGGTATCGGCATCTATACACAGTACATATTCAGCATTGGTCTGGGAAATGCCATAGTTTAGAGCCGATGCCTTGCCGCCATTAGGCTTTGTAAGCACCCTTACCCTGCTATCATTTTTAAAAGCCTCCGTTACCTTGGCATAGGTTGTATCCTTGCTGCCATCATCTATAAATAGAATATTGAAATTAGGATAAGCACTTTGCAGTAGGTTGTTTACCGAACGAACTACGTTCACTTCTTCATTATAAGCAGGCACAATAATACTCACCAAAGGATGATCCACCATCACAGGAAATACCTGTTTTTTTTCGGCATAATATTCCTTAGTTGCAAAGTAAGCCAGTATCAATATACGTCCAATAGAGAGTATAATGCAGGTAATAAACAGGTAGAGCAGGGCATGGCCCAGCCAGTAAGCCGCCTCAGCCATATAGTAGCTGAACTGCACAAAATAATAGCTCCTGTTTTTAGGCATGGCAGGCATCATCTGCTCACGAGTTTCGTTTACCAGGTCGGCCACGGTGGTGAAGGTGTAGCCCTTGTCTTTGAAGTATTTTATTATCCGTGGCAGGGCTTTAATGGTTTCATCCCGGTTGCCACCAGCATCGTGCAGCAAAATGATGCTACCCAGGCTTTCCTGCCTTACGACCCTATTGAAAATAGTATCGGCACTTACCCCTTTTTCCCAATCGTTCGGGTCAATAGATTCGCCAACGGTAATATAATTATTCTCCTTAGCAAAGGCTACCGGCTCCAGTTCCTGCATGGTTTCAGGCTCAGAGTCAGCATTATAAGGTGCCCTGAATAATACCGTAGAGTGCCCTGTTATGCTCTCCAGCAGCAGGCGGGTACCATTCAATTCATAAAGCGCCCTGCGCTTGCTTACTTCAGCCATATTGGGATGAGTAAAGGTGTGGTTCCCTATCTCGAACCCCTCATTGTAAATCCGCTTTACAATAGGTATGCAATTGGCAGCATTATAACCTGTCATGAAAAATACAGCAGGCACATGCTCCCTGCTCAATATATCTATTATTTGTGGGGTAAAATGTTCATCAGGTCCGTCATCAAAGGAGAGTACCACCTTTTTAGGTTTCTTGCCGTATTTCTTAATCACGAAAATAGAGGGCATGCTCTCATAGCTTTCATTGCTCACCAGGTCTTCGGCTGTATCTACCTTGGTGGAAATAGTACCCGGTTTAGGTGTACTTATAACATCCAGAATCTCGCCCTCGCCTATATAGTCTACATCCAGCGACTTCTGTATATGCTTGAACACATCATAATGAAAAGTATCAACTGCTTCATCGCTCAGGTCTTTATTGTAAAACGACCACAAGCGGCTATCAGCAGAACCCAATTTCCAGAGTGCAACACCACCTACTCCATACTGTGTGGCAAACCGCATGGTATTATAATTTGTTGCTGCATCGGTAAAATAGACCGTATGCTCTACATCATTTTCATCAGTATAGCTATAATTGAGGTTGTAGGTATCGGTATCAAATACCACCTTTCCGTCTGACTCTGATGCAATACTCAGTGCCTCGGCATAAGATACATCTTCGCCCTTATCTCCCTTTGGCCAGTCATATCCATAGCCGGCAATAGCTAGTACCAGTTTTTTGAGTGGCACATCTTTTACTGCCTCATCCATAGCAGCTTCAATATATTTTTGCGAACTTATTGGCCCTGGCTCACTACCACTATTATGTTCGTCATAAGCCATAAGGAACACATAGTCGTTGTATTTCGAAAGCTCCTTAAGGTTAAAGTCTGAATTGAAAGGAGATATATCCTGAGTCACCAGCAGGTTCAGCGCATGCATGCGGGCATACAATTCCCTCATAAACGAAACAAGGGTTTCATCATTAGATTCTTCAAGTTCCTCAAAGTCAATATTTACACCTGCAAAATGGTTGTGCTGAATTACCTTAATAATATCACTTATCAGCCTTTCCTTCTTAACATTATCATTTAGTATTCTGTGTAGCGGTTTACCATCAAAATCAAGGCCTGAAAAGTTGGAGATAACTGCAATAACAGGCACATCAGATGCTGCAATTATTTCATGCCCCCTTATATCACTGTTTACCACTGCGGTATCGCCTAGTGAATCTATAGTCATCCATAGGGGAAGAAGCATATTAAGGTTACCAATATTATTCTTCAGTGAAAAATAAGCTTGTTCATCGCTTGCATCATAAAAAGCCGCCCTTACCGGAGCAGCGAAATTGTGCAGGCTGTCGGACTTGTTTACATACTTTATTTGCTTTAGCTGTGCAGCCTTACCTGTAATGTACTTCCCAAAACCCTCGTATTTCTTATCAATAGCATTAATGGCCGATTTCTCTCCTGTCTTAAGCAAGGCCACATATTGGCCATTGTCTTTTTTGAGCAGGGGCATCTTGGGGGTAAATAAATTTCTTAATGCAAGGCCAAGGATAGCCAGCAGGATAAGGGTAATAAATAATACTATCCTGAATGTCCATTTAAACCGCTGCCAGCGGGAAGGGGATGATGTAAGAAAAACCTGTTTATGAGTGTCGGGCACGATTTTCAAATTCAAAAGTCAAAATTCAAAAGTCAAAACATATTTTTTGGAAAATAACTTTTAACCTTAACCCAAAAGTAGGAAATCTGGAGGGGTGGAGGCTATCGTAAAGAGCTATGCAATCACAATAAATAATTAAAATTATTATTGCGGTCATTTTCATTTTCTCCTGCCACTTCTTCAAAGCATATTATCTTTACAGGGAATTTAGTCAACATGAGCAAGACAATATTAATTACAGGTGCCACATCGGGTTTTGGTAAGGCAATTGCAGAAAAGTTTGCACAGGGTGGGTACACGGTTTGCATCTGTGGCCGCAGGCAGGAAAGGCTTGATGCACTTAAAGCCTCTCTGGAACAGGAATATGGTGTAAAAGTCATTACCCTTGCCTTCGATATCAGGGACAGGAAACAGGTGGAAGACGCCATGAATAGCCTAAAGGAACAAGTTACTTATCTG
Source organism: Chitinophagaceae bacterium (assembly GCA_947456055.1). GTDB lineage: Bacteria > Bacteroidota > Bacteroidia > Chitinophagales > Chitinophagaceae > Nemorincola. The sequence goes on along the minus strand of CANGSR010000062.1, from coordinate 8,067 downwards.
GATATTTTGGTGAATAATGCCGGCCTTGCATCGGGTTTAGCCACAATTGATGAAGGGAATATTGATGATTGGGAAATAATGATTGATACCAACCTGAAAGGCCTCCTGTATATGACCCGCCAGATAGCCCCAATGATGAGGTCCCAGGCCAAAGGGCATATCTTCAATATTGGCTCCACAGCAGGTAAGTTGGTTTATAAAAACGGCAACGTGTATTGCGCTACAAAATTCGCAGTTGATGCCCTTAACCAGGCTATGCGTATCGACCTCCTGCCTTATGGTATCAAGGTTACCGAAATCAATCCCGGTATGGCAGAAACCGAGTTTTCACTGGTAAGGTTCAAGGGGGATGAAGAAAGGGCTAAAAACACCTATGCAGGGATTAATGCCTTACAGGCCAATGATATAGCTGATATTGCCTGGTTTTGTGCCAACCTCCCTGCCCATGTTTGCATCAACGACCTCACTGTTACTTGCCTCACCCAGGCAACCAGCGTTTATGCCATTAAGGAAGCTGAAAGAGTAAAGCCAGTAAATTGATTTTATGGGATTTATCAAAGAACCTGATGGTATAGACTTCGTTGTTGATTCTAAACCATTAACAGATAAGGATAGAAAAAGGATTAGTGACGCAATTGCTTTATTCAAAACAACTGGTAAAAAGGAAATATACTCACCTATCCGTTTGAAGAAAAAAAGGCAAAACACAAGTGCCTAATTATTTCAGCATAATCACTATGGCTATTTAAACCTATTACCTTAATTAATACAAATCATCAAGGTAAAATGTATACCGCAACCACGCAAATTAGAGTTCGCTATGGCGAAACCGATCAAATGGGATACCTCTATTATGGCAACTATGCCTTGTATTACGAGGTAGGCAGGGCCGAAGCCATCAGGCAATTGGGCTTTACCTATCGCCAACTTGAAGAGTTGGGTATTTTCATGCCTGTGGTGGAACTCAATTCACAGTATTTCAGGCCGGCACTTTATGACGATCTGGTTACAGTTAAAACCATTCTCAAAGAACTACCTGATGGCCCCAAAATACAGTTCCATTCCGAATTGTATAATGAGCAAGGGCACCTGCTCAATAAGGGAGTAACCACCCTGGTGTTTTACGACCCCAAGGAAAAGAAGAAAACCCTGATGCACGAAGAATTACACAATAGATTATCACCCTATTTCAATAAAGAAGCATGAGCAATATCGCCGCAGCTATTATCACCATAGGTGACGAATTATTAATTGGCCAGGTAATTGATACCAATTCGGCATGGATAGCCAAAGAGCTTAATAAAATGGGTATTGATGTGCTGCGCCGTGTAGCGGTTGGTGATAATAAGGAGGCCATATTGCAAACCCTGGACGCAGAACTAGGTACGGCTTCATTAGTTATCATTACAGGTGGCCTAGGCCCTACTGCCGATGATATCACCAAGCCATTGCTCAATGAGTATTTTGGTGGTAATATGGTCGTGAATGAGCGGGTTCTAGAGCATGTAAAATCACTTTTTGCAAAACGCAACCGCCCTTTCGTTGAGCGGAATATGAAGCAAGCCGAAGTGCCTGATACCTGCTCCATCCTTTTCAACAAAATGGGTACTGCACCCGGTATGTGGTTCGAGAAAAACGGCAAAGTAGTAATAGCCCTGCCAGGTGTGCCATTCGAGATGGTATCTATAATGGAAGACGAGGCCCTGCCACGTATTAAACAACAATTTTTCAGTGATGCCATCATACACCGCAGCATCATTACCGCAGGTGAGGGCGAGAGTTTTATTGCCGATAAAATACAAGATATAGAGGAGGCATTACCAGCCCATATTAAGTTGGCCTACCTGCCCGGAGCAGGTATGGTACGGTTAAGACTTACAGGAAGGGGTGCCGATGCTGTAGCCCTTGAAAATGAACTCAACCAATGGCAATCCTTATTTGCCGACAGGCTGGGCAAAATAGTGGTGGCTACAGAAGATATTCCTATTGAGGCCGCCGTTAAAAAATGGTTTATCAAAAACCAACTCACCCTGGGCCTTGCTGAAAGCTGCACCGGAGGTTATATTTCCCATTTAATCACCCAATTCCCGGGGGCATCTAATTTTTTCAAAGGGTGTATCGTATGTTACCACCCTGATGTAAAGGAACAGATATTGGGCGTTCACCACACTACAATTGAAAAGTTTGGAGTAGTAAGTGAGGAGACTGCCACCGAAATGGCTCGGGGTGCTATTAGTGCCTTGAAAGCTGATTATGGCTTTGGCATTACTGGCTTATTGAGTACAGGTGGAGAAAGTGACAGGGTACCCGTAGGTACAGTATGGATGGCTGTAGCCAATGAGCAGAAAGTAAAAACCAAGGTATTCCACTTCACTTACGACCGCCTGCGTAATAAAGAAATGGCAATGTCAATGGCCTTACTAATGATCTGGAGGTTTATTAATGGTATAGAATAGAACTAGTAAATCCAGTGTATTGAAACAGTATAGCTTCAATTTTATACTTAAATACAATGGAGCCCTTACTCTTTTATTGTTAGTTATTATATTTTTCTTGAGAGAATCTCTTGATGGGAAAACACTTCTTTCCTTCTATTTTATTATCAACTCCATGTTTACCATGGTATTGCAAGCAATTATTGCCGCAATTATCCATGGATTGGGAAAGAAAGGAACCTGGCCAGATATGCTCATATTTGTCGCAATTCCACTTTGCACACCTCTGTTGTACATTCTTGCCATAAATGAGCAACATGCTTATCCTAACACACAAGATGCATTTGTGCTATTACCGATTATTCTATACCCGGCACTGGTAATCACTTTATATTTGGTGCTGCATTTTCTTATTTTTGATAAAATTTACAAGGCTTAGAATACCGAAATGTCTAATATACGTGAAATCTCACCTGATTTATATTTCCTGGTAGGTATGCCTGGTGTGGGTAAAACTCATTGGGGCAAACTTTGGGCTGTTGAACACCAATTAGAATTTATTGACCTTGATGAATATATAGAGCAAACTGAAAACAAAACCATCCCTGAAATATTCAGGGAATATGGAGAAGTACGATTCAGAGAAATAGAAAGACTATGCCTGGAAGAAATAGTGACCTTGACTACCGAAAATACCATTATCGCTTGCGGTGGCGGCACCCCTTGTTACCACGACAATATGGAGTATATGAATGCTCATGGTATTACCATTTACCTTGAAGCTGAACCTGCATGGATTATCTCCAACCTCGAAATAAATCCCGGAACAAGGCCTTTATTAGAAAATAGTGAAGACAAAGTGGGCTATATCACCAACTTATTATCTATAAGGAAACACGTGTATACTCAGGCTCACTATAATTTACTTGCCAGTAACTTTGCCTTAAGTATCTTTGCCGAAATCATTTCCCCATGCACAAACCGGCATTAGCAGCAGGTACCTTGTTTGCAGCACTTGCAGTGGTTCTAGGTGCTTTTGGTGCCCATGCACTTAAAGCCAAATTAACCCCTGATATGCTTGCCGTGTTCGAAACTGGTGTCAGATATCAGTTTTACCATAGCTTTGGGTTGATGATTACAGGTATCTGCTATGGTTTATTGCAATTCAAAAATGTAAAAGCCGTAACCTCCCTCTTTATTTCTGGTATTGCCTTATTCAGTGGTTCACTATATGCAATCGTTTTCTTAAGTATAAGTGGCACCAGCATAGGCCCTGCAGGTATTCTTACCCCTATAGGTGGTCTTTGCTTTATTATTGGTTGGATTTTGTTATTTTTAGGTTTAATTAAAAAAGGGTCATCATGAGGAAGTTCAATTTCGGCATTTTTTTCATTTTACTGATACTATTGCTGGTAGTAGCTTTCTACACCTCTGATATGGCCCTAAGCCGTGATGAGGGCAAACTAGGTAAAAATATATTCCTCAATTTTTTGGCTGATGTATTTAATGTCTTGCGATTTCCCCTGCATGTAATTTTCCCTATGCTAGCCCAGAAAGCATGGTTTTTTTGTGTGGGGTTGGTAATTAATTGCTTGATGTACTGCCTGGTGATAGAGAGATTATTTTATTTGACCATTAAGTTGATATTTTTCAGAAACGATCCAGATCAAGAATGAAGGTAATAGCACTGATACCGGCACGCCTGGGGGCTACCAGGTTTCCATCTAAATTATTAGCTACCATAAAAGGTAAAAGTGTTATCAGGAGAACTTACGAATCTGCTGTAAAAACAGGGCTATTTGATGAAGTCATCGTAGTTACTGATAGTGATGATATTATTCACGAAATATCAGTTTACGGTGGTATTGCAGTAAAAAGCAAGGGCGAATTCGAAAGCGGAACTGATAGAATAGCTGAGGTTGCTGCTTTTATGGAAGCCGACGTATTTGTAAATGTGCAGGGCGATGAGCCTTTTGTACAGAAAGAACCGTTGGCACAATTACTCAATCTGTTTGCAGGAGAGGACGGCCACAAAGTACAGGTTGCTTCATTGGTTCAGCGACTTACTGACCCTGGCCTTATTAAAGACCCCAATTATGTAAAAGTAGCCCTCGATCTTAATAACAATGCCTTATTCTTCTCACGCAGCATTATACCTTATCCAAGAGATTTAAAGATTGATGTACCTTATTATGAGCATATTGGTGTATATGCCTTCAGGAAAGATGCTTTGATGAGTTTCACCAATTGGCCACTTACCCCATTAGAATCTGCTGAAAAAGTAGAGTGCCTTCGCTTTTTAGAGCATGGTATCCCTATGAAAATGGCCATAACCCAATACATGGGCGTAGAAATTGATACCCCCGAAGACATCATCAGGGCCGAAAAGCTGATGGAAGAAAACGGCTGGGCATAATAGCATGGAGTTAACCCTTAAATTTAACCTCTGTAGAGAAGATGATGTATTCGAAATACCTAATCGTAACCATGAGGATAAGTTAAATGTGCTAATTGTTGATGCCCACTTTCCTTAGCAGTTTTAAATCAAGATATTTTATGTGCTGAAATAGGCCTGTGGACACCCATACCTGGCATTTCAACCGTTTATGCAGTGATAATTCCAAAATCACCAATCCCATTCATTATGCCACAGAAATCCACTGGGCAAAACTCTGGGATCTAAACCAATTGAAACCAGGCGAATTGACCAAAGAAACTTTGGGGAAATAATACTACCACGCATTTCAGAAATAATTGACACTTTACCTTTGTGCAAAATGTAATGGTTGATGAGCTTTAGAAATTTAATAACCCTATTGTTTATAATGCTCCCTGGGCTAATACTTGGGCAAGGTATCAATTCAGGTAATATAAAGGGTAGGGTAATAGATAAAGATAAAAAGCAAACAATTGCAGGGGCACTTGTTATACTATCAGGTACCCAAATATCCACCACAACAGATTCATTAGGCAATTTAGAGATAAGCAATATTACCCCAGGTAATTATAGCATTGAGATAAGGCTCATGGGCTATGAAGACAAAATGATCCAAAATATAAATGTTTTGGGAGGGAAAACCACCTACAGGGAAATAGAAATACAAGAGGCAATACAAGTAGTAAATCAGGTAACAGTTAAGGGCTTCAGGTATGAAAATAACAGGATGGCGCCAGTTTCATCCTATAGTTTTTCCAGAGAAGAGATTGCCCTAAACCCTGGTTCGCAGGGCGATATTTTCAGGGCTATAGGTATGTTGCCAGGTGTATCAAGTAGTGGGGGTATCTACTCTGCAATAGCTGTAAGAGGGCAGGGGGTTAGGGATAATGTATACATGGTTGATGATATACCGGTAACAGAGGTTGGCCACCTTGAGGGGAATAGTTTTTTTAATGACCCAAATGGAGGCCGCTTTAGTGTTTTTGCCCCAAGGGTTATTGACAATGCACAATTTCAGGGTGGTGGTTTTGGTCCCGAATATGGCAGACGTGGTGCCTCTTATCTTGGATTGGGAATTAAAGAAGGCAACAAAGAAAATGCCATTATAGATGGCCAGGTCGACCTATTGGGTGTTACGCTTAACTACGATGGTCCATCGCATATCAATAAGAATACAACCCTATTCCTTTCTGCCCGTTACCAGAATTTTTATGGATTGGTAAATGTCGTTGGGCTTAAGGATATTGGCCTCCCCATTTATGGAGATGTATTGTTGAAAACCACAACCCAATTGAATAAGAGCAACAAACTGTCTATACTAGCAATGGTATGCCCCGAAAGTTATGTTCGTGATATAGACAATGTGTATGCCGACAAAAAACTGAACCTACTTTACCTGCCCGATTTTAAACGTAATAAGGCAATACTGGGTATTAATTTGAGAACCCTAACCGGGAAAAAAAGTTATTGGAAAAATGTACTCTATTTCACTAACTACTCATCTCACGTTAAAGTGGGTAAAGCTTACCCAATAGCCGATACTAATGGGGATCTAATTAAGCCTGTTATCGACTATAATGACAATATCCAAACACAGGAATACTCCGAAAACAAAATTGGCTACCGCAGCATTTACAATCTCATCATCAATAAGAACAACAAATTCGATTGTGGCATTGAGGCCGATTATCTGGCATTATCCAATGAAAGGATTTTGAGAACTAATGATACCAATTTCGTGTTTAGGGATAATATAAACACCAGTGGCCTTCATTACCAGCCAATTTACCCCCAGATGGTCAACGCTAAATTTAGTGGAGGCAATTACAATCTTTCAGGTTATGCCAATTATTCTCTGGTCATTAGCAAGCTTACCCTGAATACAGGCCTTAGGTTCGACTATACAGGGTTTTCGCAACTACAGGTAGTCTCACCAAGGGTAAGCGGTAGCTTCAATTTTGATAGTAAGAATAGTATCAATTTCGGTGGTGGTATATACTATCAAGACCCTGTGTATTCTGATATTGCCGACCAGGCTGCAAACCATATTCTAAAACTGGAAAAAGTGACCCAGTATATTGTTGGCTACAAACACTACTTTTCGCCGGACCTCAAATTCACTCTTGAAGGATGGTATAAAGATTTCCAAAACCTTGTGGTAACACCTGTTGATGGTACCGTTTATAAAACCAATAACGGCACAGGGTGGGGTAAAGGAATAGATATAAACCTAACCAAACGCCTGGTGAAGAATTTTCATGGGCAGCTAGGCTATTCCTATATAGATTGCAAAAGAGATGACCATGATGGTATTGGTGAATACAATTTTATGTATAGCCAGCCTCATCAATTCAATTTCATGGCCAGCTACACGCTAAATAAAAAGCTGTCTTTTGCAGTAAAGTTCCGCTATGCGACTGGTAAACCTAAGGACAACTATATTACGTATGCCAATTTAATCAATAACACAAATTACCTTCGTTACTCCGAACAACTTATAGGAAGGAATGCCAACAGGTTACCCGACTTTTCAAGCCTTGACATTAGGGTCAATTACAATTTCAAGTTCAAATCAGCCAACCTTACTATGTTCATGGATATAGTAAACGTATTGAATAAGCAGATAGCCAATGGGGAAAGCTTCAATTCGATAACCGGTAAAACCTACTATGATGGATTGGCTATTTTCCCAACCGGAGGATTGAAATTTGAGTTCTAATAATTACTTATTTTTCTCCAAAAACTCATTAATCAATGCAAACCGCTGGTCGAACTGGGTTTTGTGAACATATTTTTTCTGCATTGAGATTCTGCTACGGTCACCAACAATATAAATTTGTTCCGGGTCTTTAGCAAGTTCCAATACCTTATTGGCATACTGAATAGGATCGTTATCCAGGAAGAAGGTATCATAACCATCGGTAAATACCTCATTCTGGTTTAGGGGGTCGGTTAGCAGCAAACAAACTCCATGCATGCCTGCCTCGCCACTCACCCCTGTAGGGAAACCATCGAATATACCTTTACCTAGCAAATTAGGCCTGAGCGGGCAAATAAATATGTCTTTATCCTTATAAAAATCGGTGAACTCCCTGTTTTTCAGGAATCCGTAATAAGTAAACCTGGGCCTGTGCTTAGGGTCTATGGGTATTTCAAACTCATCGAAACCACCCACAATATGAAAGTGGAAATTAT
>CANGSR010000061.1 GCA_947456055.1 Chitinophagaceae bacterium | reverse complement strand
GGTAATCGATAGTAAACTGGTTGAGTACATGATCCTTCAGCCTGAACCTGTTGGAGCGCTGGTAAAGGCTATTGATTAGTGCGCCCTTATAGGTAATAGACAGTTCGTGCCCATCCTTTGGCCTGAAATAAAGCCCTATGTCGCCTTTATAATTTTGAAGGTTGTAGTCGTCAATGTCTGTTTCCCTGTATCCGGTGCGGGCTACTAAATATTTCTTGCCGTTGAGCGTCAGGGTTCTACGGTTGCTCGACTCGTTGCCATAGCTGTTCACCTCATCATAGGCAGGGTTATTGGCACCAGTAAGGCCTACCGATGAATTGATGGTTGGGGCAAGGTCGGTGGTGTTATTGGCTACCCAGTCGCGGCCTTTGGTGATGGCACCATTTATTTTGAAGGCAAAATATTTGTTGACCTTTTTTGCAAAGCGAATATTTGTTTCAGAGTACACCTCTGGACCGTAACTATCGATATTGCCTACGTGGTTCACACCAATGAGTTGCCTTACGCTAAGGCCTTCGCTGGTAAAGGGACTTTTTGTTTTTATATTGGCTAGTCCGTTTATTGCATTCATGCCGTATAGGGCAGAGGCGGTGCCGGGGATAATTTCTATTGCATCAATATCTAGTTCACTGGCACCAAATGCATTGGCAATAGGGGCACCAATATGTGGGGCCTGATTGTCGATGCCATCTACCAACTGGCTAAAGCGGACATTGGTGGTATTGGCAAAGCCCCTGGTATTCACAACCTGAAAGCCCAGACCAGGATTAATAACATGGACTCCAGCTAAACCACCAAGTGCATCTAATGAGTTTATTGCCCCTAAGTTTTTAACATCACTGCAATTTAATTGCAATATGCTTATTGGCGACCTTAGAATTGGCTCCTGAACACGGGAGGCTGAAACAACTATTTCGGGGATAGTGGTGTGTTTAGAGGTGTCGGTACCTTGTTTTTCCTGTGCACAAATAACAACTGCATGAAAAGAGAGAAAAATGAGGAAAATATATTTTATCATACTTTTATTGAGTCGAAAGTATAAAGTATTAAGTAAAATGAAAAGTAGCCTAAGAGAAATCAGTCCAAATGTGTTTAACGCTGGGGATTGTTCCGACTAACCCAAATATAATATCCAATTTTACAAAAGTATATGATGTGTAGATTGCTTTCCTATATTTTTAAAAAGAATGATTTCCCTAACGAGGGTCAAAGATTATTTTCTTAAAACCCGTACTTTTGCAGGGTAAAAATAAAGGTATGCGCATTGTTTATTTGGTTTTAGCAGTTTGTTTATTAGCTAGTTGTGGTGATGAGACACCACCGGTTACCCATCATCATGATATTAATGAAGGAAAAACTAAAGATGCAAAAACACCTACAACTCCTATTACCAGTAATTTGGGCGAGGTGGGTACACCAAAGCTAATGGGGGTTATTAACAGGTATTACGACCTTAAAAATGCGATGGTGGCTACCAATGCAACAGATGCACGGGATGCGGCACAACACCTTACCCTTGCTGCCGACAGTTTGCTTACTGTTGTTAGCGATGCCGCTACCAGCCACACAGGCTTAAAACCCTATCTGGATACCATAATCAGGAAAACTATACTTATAGCTGCGGTTACTGATGCAACGTGCGAAAAGCAGAGGGTGTTTTTTGAAGCAGTTTCAAATAATTTATACCGGATACTTAAGGAAACCGATATCAAAAATGCAGGGGTTTATCATGAGTTCTGCCCTATGGCCTTTAATGATAAGGGTGCTTTTTGGTTAAGTAATGACCCTGACATTAAGAATCCATATTTTGGTAAAAAAATGTTGGAATGCGGTGAGGTAATTGACAGCATGAAATAGCCATTTCCTATTCACCCAATCTTAGACTTTATTAAGAATTCAATATCCACCTAACATTATGAAAGGATTCTTTAGGGGCAACTTAATGAAAATTGTAGTCGCCATTTTGTTATTTATCCCTCAGGGTTCCCTTCTTGCGCAGAAGTTTACCCTGAGTGGTTATATGAAGGACGCTTCTAGTGGTGAATCTTTGATAGGTGGTACTATCTATATGAAGGAGGCAGACCAAGGGGGAGTTAGTAACAATTATGGTTTCTACTCAGTATCTGCCCCGCCTAGTCTTTACACAGTTATATTTTCCTATGTGGGTTATAGCCAGATAATAAAGACTATAGACCTAAGTGCCAATGTGACTTTTACAGCAGAAATGAAGCGGTCGGGGCAGCTGGAGGAAGTGAAGGTGACCTCTGCCCGAAAGGATGAAAATGTAAAGAATACCGAGATGGGTACTGTGTCGCTCACTATGGAGCGCATCAAGAACCTACCCGTTTTATTTGGTGAGGTAGATGTATTGAAGACATTGACCCTACTACCTGGTGTGCAATCGGCAGGGGAGGGCAATTCAGGTTTCTATGTAAGAGGTGGTGGCCCGGACCAGAATCTGGTGCTGCTTGATGAGGCTACTATTTACAATACCGGCCACCTGTTTGGTTTCTTTTCTGTTTTTAATTCAGATGCTATTAAGGATGTAACCCTGGTAAAAGGTGGTGCCGCTGCCAACTATGGTGGTCGGCTATCGTCGGTGGTGGATGTGTATATGAAGGAAGGGAACATGAAGGAATATCATGTGGAGGGCGGTATTGGTCTTATAGCATCCAGGCTAAATATCCAGGGACCGATAAAAAAAGATAAGGGGTCATTTATAGTGTCGGCAAGGCGCACATATATTGATGTTCTGGCAAGGCCGTTTTCAGAGAAGTTGAAAAATGTGGGTTATTATTTTTATGATGCCAATCTGAAAGCAAACTACAAACTCGGGGAAAAAGACAGGCTTTATTTAAGTGGTTACCTTGGGCTTGACCGATTCTATTTCCAGAACCCTACAGGCACATTTAAGGCCGATATACCCTGGGGTAATACCACTGCTACCTTCAGGTGGAATCACCAGTTTAGCAGTAAGATATTTGCCAATACCTCCCTTATTTACAACGATTATAATTTTGCATCCAATTTTAGCCAAAGCCAGTTTGGTATTAAGTTATCGTCTGGTATCACTGATTATAATGCAAAAACCGACATTGATTATTATTCCAGTTTCAATCATCATTTTAAGGGTGGGATAGCTTATACGCACCATATGTTTATACCTAACCAGGTATCGGGGCATGTAGATAGTATTACACTAAATCCAAGTAATGCGTTTATAAAATATGCGCATGAAGGAGGGGCATATCTCCTTGATGATTTCGACCTTACAAAATGGTTAAAATTAAATATAGGCGTGCGTTATACCTGGTTTGGCCAGGTAGGGCCGTATACTGCATACCAATATGATGCGGCTGGTAGTAAGGTTATAGATTCATCTAAGTATGGGAGTGGGAAACTTGTGAAATCAGCTGGTGGTTGGGAACCGAGATTTAATGCCCGGTTTGCCTTAAATGAAAATTCATCAATCAAGACCAGTGTGGCTAAAACCTATCAGTACCTGCATATGGTATCTAATAATGGAAGCACATTGCCTACTGATGTATGGGTACCAAGTACCTATATAGTAAAACCTCAGGAGGCATGGCAGTATTCAGCAGGTTATTTCCAGAATTTCCTGGATAATAAATTGGAGACATCTGTGGAGGTTTATTATAAGGACATGAAAAACCAAATCCAATACAAAGATGGTTATACACCAAATACACTAGTGGATCCGGAATTAAGTTATGTATTTGGTAGGGGAACAGCTTATGGTGCTGAGTTTTTTGTAAATAAGACACAAGGTAGGTTTACCGGATGGATAGGTTATACCCTATCATGGACTAACCAAAAATTTGCATTACTAAATAATGGGGAGGAATTCCCGGCCAAATATGACCGCCGCCACGATATATCATTAGTAGGTACATATAAACTGAATGACCGCTGGAGCTTGTCGTCGGTATTTGTGTATGGGTCGGGTAATGCTATAACTTTGCCTACTGCTTATTATTTTATTGATGGGCAAATACAGGAATTGTTCAGTAAGGTAAACCAATTCAGATTGCCATCTTACCATAGGCTTGATTTCTCTGCAACATATACCCCTAAAAAGAATGAAGGACGGAAATGGCAGGGCAGCTGGAATTTCTCCATCTACAATGTTTATAACCATCATAACCCCTATTTCCTTTATGTTGATAACCAGGGGTCGGTGACTAAGGGCATTACCATAACAGTTTATGAAGTTTATATATTACCAATATTGCCAAGCGTTACGTATAATTTCAAATTTTAGTGGTGAATATGATTCAAACATTCAGGTTTATAATGCCCCTTTTGTTTCTTGCTTTATGCAGTTTCCAGAAGCAAAATAACAGCAATAAGGAAGTGCAGGTAATGAAGGCAGCCGAAGGACAGATGGACCTGAATTTGTCTAAAATAAAGCCGGGGCAAGAGCGTAATTATGGGTTTACCACGTTTGATAGTATGGATCTATGCACTGTAGGTAAACCATATCGTTTACTTGAGTTTACAAATGATTTTTACACAAACCCAATTGAGGAGAATACCAATTATATAACCATAACTAACAACTGGCGAGTACCAGTGGTATTGGGTAGCCAGCACAGGTTTTTATTTTCTGTTTCGGGTAACCCTGGTAATTATTCAATTACCGGCATGGGAGATGCCGGCTTAGCCAGAGAATTGCAGAAATTCAGCCAAAGTGCCAATGATAGTGATGAATTTTACATTCTAACCATCTATCCTTTATTTGCAGAGTTCTACGGACAGGAATCGCATAATTCATTTTCAGAAATCAGATTAATACCACTTGCATCAGCGTATATTGCTATACCCGGTTTAAGGAGTGGCGCAACATATTCACTTAGTGAGGTGCAGGAATTGGTTAAAAAAGCCATTGAGGCCAAAAAGAAACCTGAACCTGTAAAAGAGGCTCCGGTTAAACCAAAGCCTAAAAAGAAAGTACAGAAGTAATATTATAAGTCTAGGATAGAAATTGTTCTACAGTGCTAATTAAATCTGTGGTTGCCAGATCCAGATTGTCGTTAATGATAATTTTATTGAATTTTGTGGCTAGTTTCAATTCATGTTCTGCCTTATCTATACGTTCAGCAAGGGTTTCGGGGGTTTCTGTGCCACGTAATAATAAGCGCTCCCTTAGTATTTCTATGGAAGGGGCCTCAATAAAAATGGAGTAGCTTATATCCTTGTATTTATCCATTACTGTTAGGGCTCCCTGAACATCAATATCAACCAAGGGCGATTTTCCTGCCTCCCAAATACGATCTAATTCAGACTTCAGGGTGCCATAGTATTTGCCAGGGTATACCATTTCCCATTCTATAAAGGAATCATCGTCAATGAGTTGTTTGAATTTATCCTCAGTGAAAAAGTAGTAATCGGTACCATCAACCTCACCGGCCCGGGGATTTCGGGTACATGCAGATACCGAGAAGGCCAGGTTGTTGGTGGTAGCCATTAGTCGTTTTACCAGAGTCGTTTTTCCTGATCCTGATGGTGCGGTGATGATGATAATTTTTCCGGATTTCAACTTTGGGAATTTTTATGCGAATAAAGTGATTTTTACTGAGTTTTCGTAATATTAGACTGGTGTCAATTTTGATAAGAATTTCATTTTCCTGAGCTTCGCTGTCTCCCCCACTCAAAGCTAACTGTCACGGGGAATTAAAATCCCCTGCCATGTGGGGCGGGATTATAATTCCCGATCAGCACCTTTTCTATATTCGGTTTTGTAGGATGTTTGGGTTTTTGTTCTTTGAATTCCGGTCGCAGACCGGCTGATTTGTGTAGACACGAGTGGTCCGCTGGAACACTTGCGCCAGTGAAGCAATCTTTCTATATTGGGCTTGGGGGATGTTTGGGCTTTTGTTCTTTGAATTCCGGTCGCAGACCAGCTGATTTGTGTAAACACGAGTGATCCGCTGGAACACTCGCACCAGTACCATGGAGCTTCCCCCCAATCCACCTATCAAAAATTATGATAGCTTTCACTATGCATATTAACATCGTTTCACATTCTGCTACCTGTATTAGTCGTTACTTTGCATTCTAATTCATTGATTTTGACACCAATTATTGAAACGCATGAACTTTCAAAATCCTTTAAGGATTTCAAGGCAGTTGACAAGCTTTCATTTTCTATAAGGCGGGGCGATGTATATGGTTTCCTGGGGCAAAACGGGGCAGGCAAAAGCACTACTATGCGCATGTTGCTGGGGCTTATTTTCCCTGATAGTGGCAGTATCCTCATTAATGGCAACGAATTTAACAATGGCCGCCGCGACCTGCTTAGTAGTATTGGTGCCATCATCGAGCGGCCCGATATGTATGGCTACCTCAGCGGCTGGGACAACCTGAAGATTTTTGCAGCCCTAAGCGGTGGTAAAATCCCCACCAGCCGCCTGCACGAGGTGCTGGAGGTGGTGGGTCTAAAAGGCAGGGAGAAAGACAAGGTAAAAGCTTATTCACAAGGTATGAAACAAAGACTGGGCATAGCCATAGCCCTTGTTCACCAGCCCGACCTCCTGATATTAGACGAACCTACCAATGGCCTTGACCCACAAGGCATAGCCGAAATGAGGCAACTCATCGTTTCGCTAAGTAAAGACCATGGCAAAACCATCCTGATATCGAGCCACTTATTGGCAGAGATTGAACAAATGGCTACCCGCATGATTATCATCCACAAAGGCCACAAGGTGGTAGAAGGTGCTGTGGGTAGCCTGCTGAATCCCGATGAAACACTGGTGGAAGTAATCACCAATAAGGATGCATCTATAAAAGGCAAATTGGCCGCATCTGAATGGCAGAAAACAATAAAAACTATTGAAGACAAGCTTATCACCTTTAAGATGAACCCTGCTAATACTCCGGCCCTCAACAGGTGGCTGGTGGCCCAAAATATTGATGTGCTTGAAATAAGGTCGAAACATTCGCTTGAAGAGTACTTTTTATCACTTACCAATGATACAGTTACTAAGAATTGAGTTATATAAGATTTTTAAGCGGCCCCGAACCTATATCAGTTTCGGGATAGTAGCGGCTATTACATTTGTCATACAACTGGCCATGCTTACCGATGGTAAAACCTTTATAGGTTTTGCCATACAGGGCATCAACGAGCAATTTGACATACAAGGCAATATGCTGAATGGCTATCTGGTCACCTATATCATCCTCCAGTCATTATTGATACATATACCTCTTCTGGTGGCCCTGGTGGCGGGCGATAGTCTGGCAGGTGAGGCTAATATGGGTACCCTACGCCTATTGCTCACTAAGCCCATTACCCGCCCAAAGCTGGTATTAATCAAGTTTGTAAGTAGTTTCCTCTATACGGTTTTACTCATAATATGGTTGGCAGTCGTGGCCTTGTTTTTCTCCATACTCCTGTTTGGTACCGGAGATATGATTAACCTAAAGAGCGAGGCATTTATCATGATATTGAAAGATGATGTGCTATGGCGTTACTTTGCAGCTTTCGGTTTTGCCACCCTGGCCATGACCACCATTGCCTCACTTGCCCTCATGTTATCAGCCTTTGCCGATAATAGTATTGGCCCTATCATCAGTACCATGGGTATTGTAGTAGTGCTCACTATCCTATCCAACCTGGAAATACCCCTGTTTAGCCACATAAAACCCTACCTGTTTACCACCCACATGATAGGCTGGAAGGGCTTTTTCGATGAGCCTATTCCTTATGCGGCCATAGGCAAGTCGTGCATGGTACTGGTGGCCTATACGGTGGGCTTCCTGGCAACCACCATTTTCTATTTCAACCGGAAAGATATTAAGACATGATGAAAAGACTGGTTTTATTGGCGGGCATATTTTGTTTGCTCGCCACATCGGTATGGGCCATTGAGGCCAACGAGCTTTTTAACACCATGCGCACCAAGGTGCTAAGTGTAAAAGACTATACTGCCGATGTAAAAATGAAGATAGACGTGACCTATATGCGGATTCCACAGCTAAAGGGCACCCTATATTTCAAAAGCCCCGATAAGATGCGCCTGGAGCGCCATGGGGGCCTCTCCATCTTCCCAAAAAAGAACATCAACCTCACCCTCAGCAACTTGATCCCAACCGGACAAGTTGCCGTGCTTGACTTGGGACCAACCACCCGCAATGGCAAAAAACTAAGGGTATTGAAAGTGATTCCTGAAGACGAGCAGGGTAATATAGTGCTCACAAAAATATGGATTGACGAAACAAATCTACTTGCTGTGCGTACCGAAACCACCACCCGCAACGATGGCACGGTAATTATGGACCTTGAATTTGGCAATTATATCCCCTTTGGCCTGCCCGACAAGGTGACCATATTTATGGATGTAAAAGACTATAAACTACCCAAAGGCGTAGCCATGGACTATAACGACGACCATATTAATGATACCAAACCCAAAGACGGCAAGGGCACTAAAGGCACCATCCAAATCCAATACCTGAAATATACCATCAATACCGGCCTTAAAGACGATATTTTTAAGGGCAAGAAGGGAGAGGAATAAAACCCAGACAGAGGTAGTGAAATTTGCCTAATATCCATTATCCACTAATTTCATTGCTTAAGGAATTTGCGAATTTTCTAAATATATTTTGATGCCCTTTCGTTTCGATGGGCGAATGCCCATCGCTCTGAGATTGCGCCCTTTCAGGGCTTATAAACGTTGAAAACCAATGTTACCCAGTGCGATACCCCGGGCTAGTATATTGTGCCCATCCTGGGCGTTTTAACCGAATAAACTTAAGTGAAATATTAGATTTTGTTGCACATCCTTAAATCAATAGCATTTGCGGATATGATTTTTCCAACACATGTTTATCATTGCTTCCATAAAATAATAATCTCCCCAAAAACCTCCAGCCCACTCATCTGATTTTCAATGTTTCCTGTGTTTTAAATCGTGGGGCAGGCCATGAATAAAAAGGAAAAAATGGTACATTTGCACAATTTTTATAAAGGCTGTCGGATATGCTGTTTAACTCTTTAGGGTTTTTATTATTTTTTCCACTGGTATTTCTATTATATTGGTTTGTATTTAATAAAAATTTAAAGGTTCAGAATTTATTTTTATTGGTATGCAGCTATTATTTCTATAGTTGCTGGGACTGGCGTTTCCTGTTCCTCCTCATGACCTCAACCCTTATCGATTACTATTTTGGTCTGGCAATACATAATAAGGAGGGTTTTCAGAAAAAGCTCTTCCTCTGGCTCAGTATATTTAATAACTTAGTCATACTTGGGTTTTTCAAGTACTATAATTTCTTTACCCTCTCCACCCAAAACCTGCTCCACCACCTTGGCTTCGAAATTCACCCATATCTGCTTTCCATAGCCTTACCTGTAGGTATCTCCTTTTATACCTTCCATGGCATGTCTTATGTATTCGACATATACTATAAAAAAACTAAGCCGGTAAGCAGTTTTGTAGACTATGCTGTGTTTGTGTGCTTTTTCCCCTTGCTGGTTGCAGGGCCTATCGAGCGTGCCACTCACCTTTTGCCCCAGGTTGTAGTGAAGCGTTTCTTTAATTATGAAGAGGCCAAGGCTGGACTCAGACTGGTATTGTGGGGCTTCTTCAAAAAAGTAGTTATTGCCGATTCTACCGCACCTCTTGTAAACAGCATATTTAATGCCCACCATACCATGTCGGGACTGAGCCTGGTAATTGGTATGATCTGTTTTGGTTTCCAGGCCTATGGCGATTTTGGTGGTTATTCTGATATTGCACGTGGCACAGCTAAACTATTAGGTTTTGACCTCATCATCAATTTCAACTTTCCATTCTATGCCAAGAGCATTTCAGAGTTTTGGCGCAGGTGGCATATGTCGCTCAATACCTGGTTTATGGACTATCTGTATATGCCCATTACCATTGCATTGCGCAACTATGGCAAGAGAGCCATCTTCATTGGCCTCTTTGTCACCTTCTTTCTTAGTGGATTGTGGCATGGCCCAAGTTGGAATTATATCCTGTTTGGTGTGTTTCATGGTATAGCCCTAATATTTGAAATCAGGACAGCCAAGGCAAGGAAAAAGCTTTCTAAAAAAATGCCTATCGGTATTTTCAACTTTTTCGGGCGCATTATCACCTTTGCTTACGTATTGTTTACCTGGGTATTTTTCAGGGCGAGGAGCGCACACGATGGGGCCAATTACCTTACGGACATGTTCACCAGGCCATTCATCATCAAGCCTGAGTACAAGATGTATATACAGTATATGCACCTACCCTTATTATTTATCTTTTTGTATATGGTGGACTGGATTAACCGGGACGCAAATAATATCTCGCCCTTCTTTGACAAAATAAAGCAAAGGCCTGTGAGGTATGGTTTTTACCTGATGTTGGTATTGTTTATCCTGCTGTTTGGCACATTCAACAAAACCGCATTTATTTATTTCCAGTTCTAATAAATTGATTATGAAGGCTTTTTTGAGAAAATTTATTCTTTTCCTCTTATTGGTTCCTGTGGTATGGATACTGGGCTTGTTTGCCTATGTAAAAGTCATTCCGGGATTTATGCAGACCAATGTGCGTGTAAATTTTTACCGCAATTTCAATACCTATACGTTTAAGGATATTGATACGGTTAAGAATGTAGACATACTGGTAGCTGGACCCAGCAGCGGTTTCCGTAGTTTCGACCCACGCATTTTCGGGCAGGCAGGTGCCAGAACATTTATAATGGGTTCTAGTGCACAGTCGCCCGTGCAAACCGAATACCTGGTGAATAAATACCTGGATAAGATAAAGCCCAAAATGTTTGTGTATGTAATAGATATGCAGTCTTTTTCAAGCGATGGGGCTGAAGGTTGGTTATTCCTGATGAATAATATCACCCATTATGATGGTGGCTTCCTGAGAAATGTAATGGAGACTAAGAACCTTATTTTGCTTAATACACTTACCTACAATATGGTTGCAGGATTGTTTAGCAAACCTGAACCAGCGAAATACGATTTCGAATCATATGTAAGTAATGGCTTCGTGCAATACAATACCCCCTACAGGGATACCAGCGTATTTTCAGTAACTTACTCTAAGGCTAAATGCGAATTTGGCGATAACCAGAAACAAGCTTTTGAACGCATTATAGATGCTGTAAGGGAAAGGAATATCCCAATAGTATTTGTGCAGACACCTATAGCAAAGAAATTTTTTGACAGGGTTACCAATCCTGATGAATTTGACAAATACATCCAAAGCCATTCGGGCATTCATTACATCAATTGCAATTACAGCAATTTCACCGACCACGAAATGTGGGATGTAATACATATGAACCAATCAGGGGTTGATAAATTCGACCACCTGCTGATTGATTCATTTACAAGTTGGAAGTTGCTACCGATTAAAAGGTAGTTCGTCAAACTTTATGGTCTGGCTATAGCTGGCTTTTGGGTAAATGATTTTACCGGGAATGACAACCAACCACTTCCCGCAGTTTTGTAGAACAAGGTATTTTTAGCGTTCGCTGGTATCTCCTTAGGTATTGGGAACCTGCCACCTGTAACCGGGGTTAGCTCTAGCGTATCTCCTTTGTGCATTTGTTCACCTGTTACAAACTCAGTAGTATATTCTATACCCTTTGGTATGTTTTTAGTACCGGGCTTTACTTTATGGGCTTTATCAATCCTGCACGATAACCAACCTGATTCGCCCCTCCAAAAAAATGTTTCTGGATAGCTCGCACCCTGCCATAAAATAATAAACTTCGTATCGGTCTGAACAGGAGCACTTGGGATACCTGGCAAACTGCGTTGGGTATAGGCTTCTATCAATTTAAAAGCAGGTTGCTTTTTCTTCGATTTGGCAAAAGTGGCTGGTGCTCCTACAAATACTAACAATAAGAGGAATAAGAAATGTTTGGTTTGCATATAGATGTAAAACTAATAAAAATAAAAGTTGCAAAAAGAATGCCGGATAAGAATTGTTTTTCTTATCCGGCATAAATAAATAATAGTTTAACAGAATCGTTAGCAACTACTGGAGTTTTACCACTTTTTCGGTGCGAATCCAGTTATTTTCGGCATCATAAACATTAAGCATATACACGCCTGTTGGTGCATTTTTTAGGTTGATGGTGTGGGTGTTTTTTGAATTAATAAGCACTTTACCACTAATATCTGTTACCGTAACATTTACACTAAAAGGCGCATCTATATTGATTTCATTAAAAGTAGGATTGGGATAAATTTGGATTGATTTCTGGAAAGATGTATTACCTACTGCACTTATGGAATCACATACCTCTTTACTCAGAATTAAAATATTATGGGTAGGTGAGCTGGTTCCGCAAATATTTGTCAGTGTATAAGTAATCGTTACCGCCCCTGCATTTAGGGCAGTAACCAAACCACCTGAAACGCTGGCTATTGAATTATCACTACTTGTCCAATCACCGCCTGCAATACTTTCAAAAAGAGTAACTGTATCACCAAGGCATAAGGTATCAGGTCCGGTAAAGGCAGCGGCAGGTTCCTGCACAAGTAATGTCCTGGTAACTGTTGAAGTACCACAAACATTAGTTACAGAATAGGTAATGTTTGTAGTACCGGCAGACCTACCACCTACTACACCAGCCGAACTAACCGTACCAACCGCAGGATTACTACTAGACCAATTACCACCAATGGCGCTATCTGTGAATGTAAAGCTACTGCCTTTACATAGCGTATCTGCACCTGTTATTAAAGAAGCAGTGCGCTGGATGCGGATTACATAGGTAGTACGTGATGTACCACAAACATTGGTAACTGTATAACTTATGGTTGCTGTACCCTGTTTGATACCAGTAACAAGCCCGGTTGTACCTATAGTGGCCACAGAAGTATTGGAACTGGTCCACAAACCATAGTCGGTAACATCTGCGAATAAATTGGTATTACCAACACAAAGATTAGCCGTACCTATAATAGGGTCGGCAGGCATGAAAACAGTTACAGAATAGGTTGCTGATGAAGTACCACAAACATTGGTAACCGAATAGGTAATGATTGCAGTACCCTGCGCTATACCCATAACCTGGCCGGTAATAGAATCTGCAAATGCAATTGCCGGGTTACTACTCGACCATGTTCCATTTAATGCAGTATCTGTAAGCGTAATTGTGGTGGATACACATAAATTATGTGAACCACTTATCAACGATGCCCTGCGCTGTACCAATACTGGCATTGTAGCTGAAGAACTACCGCAGGAATTGCTTACAGAATAGGTAATTATTGCTGTACCCTGAGATACTCCCCTGTATATGCCGCTAGTACCCACTGTAGCAACTGCAACATTACTACTTGTCCAAATACCACCTGTCGCACTATCGGTTAAGGTATTAGTGTTACCAACACATACCGTATCTAACCCCAACAATATTGAGGCAGTTCTCTGTGTATTTATTATAAACACCTGATTAGATGTACCACAAACATTGGTGACACTATAGGTAATAGTAGCACTACCCTGGGCTACCCCTGTAATGGTGCCGGTAGTTCCCAAAGTACCAGCTGTGGCCACAGATGTATTACTACTGCTCCATGTGCCCAGCAAAGTAGAATCACTAAGCGTAGTCGTGGCATCAATACAAATATTGTGTATCCCAGTAATAACTGATGCTCTTCTCTGTACAGTAATCAATTGGGTAACTGTATCATTAACACAACCAAATGACTTAATGTAGCTGATGGTTGCAGTGCCCTGGGCTATACCAGTTACAATACCCGTACCTGTGCCAACTGTAGCAATTGCAGTATTACTGCTGCTCCATGCACCGCCTGTAACTGATTCGGCAAAAGTAGTTGTAGCCCCAACACATACAAAGGCCCCGCCACTTATTGGATTAAGCATGCTCACCTCATAAGCCCCTATATCAACAATTCCCCTGGAAATCCTTCTCCCACCTGTGAAATCTGAATACTCCCCGGAAAGTACAAATAAATTATTACCACCATCACGGGCAGGGCCACATGGTTGAATCTTGAGTCCGTCATCAGATGTTCCCCAAACCGTATCGGCACCAGCAGGATTTGAAGGACTAACGAATAATGGGTCGGTAGCACCAAAAAGATTATTGGCAAAGGAATAGTAAGGGACGGTTGCGGCATCGCTGGTATCATTAGAGCCTGAAGCGCTACGATTATGGAAGAAAATATTATTAACTATAGTATAAGAACCACCGCCACCCTGGAACCGGATAGCACCACCACGGTTGGTAGCTGTATCAGAATAAAAAGTATTATTAGCTACATAGTGTGTTGCCCCATCGAGTATTAGAGCCCCACCATTAGTGTTGGCCAAACGGGTTTTGTTACCAACAAAAACATTATTAACCAAGGTATCAAAACCTGTGCTTACCATAAAGTTGGCTATGGCACCACCTCCACTGTCGGCTACATTTTTGTAAAAAGCATTACCTGTAATATTCATTGCCTGCCAGTAACCATCATTTTGCAAACAAACAGCCCCGCCAAAACCTGATGAATCACCACTAAACAAGTTATGTGTCATGGTAATAGCATAGGCAGAATGGTAAATACCGCCACCAAAATTGGCAAAATTCCTGTAGAATTTGCAACTATCTACATTGGCATAACCATAATTATAAAATGCACCTCCCTTGGAATGTGCGGTAACCCCGCTAACAAAATTACCAGTGAAATTACAATTACGCATATAAATACCACCATAGCCATTAGTTAATGCCCCACCAAGGCCATCATAATTATCACTTTTTATTGCGGCATTATTAGTGAAATTACAATTAGTCATTGTTAGGGGGGCTCCATTAGCAACTGCACCTGCAAAGCTACCATTGTAAGCAAGAGAACTATTGAAACCTGCTAGAGTCCTGTTATTAGTAAAATTGCAACCAATAATTGTAACCAGGGAATCAGTACCTTCCAGTTCAAGTGCCCCACCTTGCGAATAGCCTCCTCCCACTAATCCACGACCACCAAAACAGGTATCATTGTTGAAATTACAAGTACTAATTAAAAGAGTAGTATTACTATTGTATATCGCCCCACCTGAAGCATTGCCTGCGCTATAGCCATACCCACCCATAGAGGTATTAGCAGCAAACACACAATTATTAATATTAATATCCGAGTATGAATTGGCAATTGCGCCACCATCACCCTGTCCGCCTCCCGAACCGTAATACCCGATTGTATTGGCAGCCCCTCTTGCGAAATTTGAAGTGAATGTGGAATTGGTAATTAATGAGTGTGAATAGTAAGTTGCAATTGCACCGCCCCTTGCTGTACATCCAAAAGTTACAACAGTACTAATACTATCTCCAATGGCCGAATTACCATTGAATTTGCAAGTGTTGATAACCGGCGACGCATAATTAGAATAAAGTGCCCCTCCGCCACCAATATCATGGTAGAAACCAGGACTTACAGTGGTCACACTATTATTATTAAAGTTGCAATTGTAAATATACGGAGTGGAAATACTGATATACATACCACCACCATAACTGTAAGTACCTGTAAATGTGGTCTTATTGTTACTAATTATACAATTTCTAATGCTTAATTTTAAAGAGCTATCATTACTTATATACATTCCCCCACCACACATATTACTTACATAAATGCCATTATAAACCTTTTCATAGCCGCCGGCATTACCGTTTCTTATTGTAAAACCATCTACTACCACACTATCTGCACCAGGAGCTAAACCAGCTATAACTACCACATGGAAACTGTTGCCAGAACCAATATTTCCATCAAGATAGGTATGATGTGTAGTATCTCTTGCCGTAATGCTGGTTTCTGTACCTATAAAACCACCATACATTTTTAATGATTTACCCACACCATCGCCCCTGTAAACAGCAAATGAAGTATCCTCGTGAAGACCGGAGTATATTGTTACCCCATCAGTAGGTCTGTAAGTTCCGGCTGCTACCCAAATCTCCACCTGTGCTGCAGTACTCGCATTTGCAGCTGCTAATGCCCTGGTAACATTCCTAAATGGGAGAGACCAGCTAGTACCCGGATTCAGATCCAAACCTGTGGAATAATTTACATAATAAATTGTTTGAGCTTTTGAATTCAGGGAACAAACTATGGATAACATAAGCAGGCTAATTTTAATAGCAAGGCTTTTTAAGGTATAAATTGACTTCATATACAGGTATTTTATTAAAAACAAATATTGAGCTGCAAGATATGAATAATATTTGTTTTTGATGTGAAGGTCTTGTTAAGTGGGCAAAGATTGTCGGAATTAGGATCGGTAGGCATTGAAGTTTATGGGATTCCTGTAATTTTTCAACGGTGAATGACAAAGAGAAATTTAGTATTTAATCCTACTATTTTCCTAATTTCAGACCCTAAAGCGGCTTTATGGGCAGGTATTTGTTGCTATTGTTTTTGGTGTATTGTTCAGGTGTCTTTGCTCAAAAAGGCTGGAGTGGTGTGGGCAAATACCATTTTTTGAGCTCTGGCAACCTGGTGACCGATAAGAATTTCTATTTGCTGACTGTTATCAGCCATTCGGACGAGGTGAAACATATTTTGGGTTCGGACAGCATTTTGAATAATTTTTTTCTTGACAGGGCTACCTTAATGGCGAGCCATATTAGTGATACCAGCAACTGGCCAAATAGCTTATTGGATGGGTTTAGATATTCTGGTAGTGACTCGCTATTGGTTGACAATACCTTAACCCGACTATATAACCACAACCAACGCTTTTTCAATTATATCATTACCCAGGAACTTAGGCCCTCCGGCTATTACCAGCTTTTTGCCCAGGATGATAACCTCACCCAATTGCTCAAAGCCTGGGGGCAGGTGGTGAGGGGTAATAATTATATTATTGACCAGTTTGGGCTGGGTAAGAAACTCCGCTACCCTAATATTGATTCTGCAACATACTATGTGAATAGCCCTCAGTTTAGAAACAATCTTAAAGAGATGTTTGCATGGGCTGCAGAACAAAAGATGGATTCCTTGTTCTATAGTCCTTCTCTATTGATTGCTCTACAATTAATGGAACTAAATGGTCGTGATGAACCAACAAGGCACGAACCACTGGAAAAAGGCGTCAATAAAGCCGCTTATGATAGGATTACCCAAACCAACTTTGGGAAATACTCACACTCATG
>CANGSR010000060.1 GCA_947456055.1 Chitinophagaceae bacterium | reverse complement strand
CCTTAATAAGCGTAGGCAGTAATTCATCATCTGAAATTGTACTTACTTATTGCCCAATCAATTCGATAGAAGTGGAAACCAACGGTATAATGAATGGGACGGTATTTACCATGATGTTTTCAGATTCAGGCTCATGCTTCACTGCTTTGAATAATTATCCTTGCTGGGGTGATACTTTAAAGTTAAGGGGTGCCGGTGACTCAACAGGAGCAACCTATTCATGGTCGGGGCCAGGTGGATTTACAAGTACATTGCAGAATCCATTCAGATACCCTGCCATTTATAGCGATACAGGCACCTACCGGGTAATAAAACATGTTGGTACTACTTATGATACGTCTTATACACATGTATTATTACATCCTAAACCTACACTTATCCTTAGCAGTAATGCGCCATTATGTACAGGTTTGGTGGATACATTACGCCTTAGTGCTTTGCCTGATTCGGTTGGGGAAACATTTAGCTGGTCGGGGCCGGCAGGCTTTACATCCACACTTGAGTTTCCCCAGATTAATGGATTTTTGCCGGTAAATGTGGGTACCTATACTGTAATAGCCACGACAATATATGGGTGCAAGGATACCGGCACGGTTGCTGCCACCCTGGCACCAGTGCCTCCACAACCAACAATTTCGGGCACTACCGTATATTGTACAGGCCAGGCATTTGTGCCATTTACAGTAACAGCAACAGGTACAGTGTTATGGTACAGCACCGGTACTGGTGGGGTAGGAACTTCAACGCCTCCCGTAGTAAATACATCTATTCCGGGGACTACTATTTGGTGGGCTACCCAAACCATACTTGGGTGCGAGAGCCTACGTGATTCTATTATAGTGGTGGTGCATCCTACTCCTGCAGCACCTGTGGTGACAGGAGCAACTACTTATTGCCAGTATTTTCCTTATATATTACCTACTGTCGCTGGTATAAATGTGTTGTGGTATACAACGGCCACGGGTGGCACAGGTAGTTCTATAACACCAACTGTAAATACAAACGTGCCTGGGGTATATAATTTCTGGGTAAGCCAAACCGATACAGGATGCGAAAGTCCAAGAACGCCATTTACGGTAACCGTAAATCCAAAACCTATTCCACCTTATGTTATAGATAACCCTTCACATTATTGTCCGGGGCAGCCCTTCGTGCCATTTACTGTTGTTACAGGCACCAATATATTATGGTATACCACTCCTACAGGTGGTTCCGGTAATGCAGTAGCACCGGGAGTAAACACCAATATACCCGGAACTTATACTTACTGGGTATCCCAAACAGTATTGGGATGTGAAAGTGACAGGTTTGAAATAATAGTTACTGTTTATGATGATGTAAAAGCAGGATTTAATTTCACCACCAAATATGGTTGTAAGGCCGATACTGTACTATTTACTAATACATCAACCGGGTGTACTAATTACACCTGGAGTTTTGGGGATGGTACACCCCTGTCGCAACAAACAAACCCAACACATGTATATGTGCTGCAAGGCGTAAATACTGTAAAATTAGTATCAGGCAGTGCCAATTGTTTCGATAGTGTTTCACAGACAATAGATTTAAGGCATCCAATAAAAGCAGCCTTTATTGCTGATTCAACGAATATTTGTATGGGTAAGAAGGTGACGTTTAGTAATGGATCTATTGGTACATTACCTACTTATTTCTGGAGTTTCGGAGATGGGACCTTTAGCAATATTGCCAATACATCACACACCTATCCACATACGGGTATATTTAAGGTGTTTGAAGTGGTCACAGATTTTGTACCATGTACAGATACTGCCTGGGCTGTTATTGCAGTGGATAGTATTAGCCCGATTCATATGTCAATAACTGATACCGTTTTATGTAAGAGTACAGCATCAACCTTTACCGGTAAATACTCACCAATAGGCAATACTGGTATTATCTGGAATATGGGGGACGGTGTTACAGTAAGGGATGTAAATCCGTTGGCTTATTCATATCTTACTACAGGAACGTATACCGTTACCGCCTCTGCTACTTACAGACAATGTCCAGATACCAGTGTGAGCAGAAGAATTACAGTCCTTCCTTCTCCAAGCATCAATTTAGGTAAGGATACATCCATATGTAAAGGAAGTATCGCATTTATGATTACAGATAATATTAATAAGAACACAAACGGGGCAAGCTGGCAGTGGAATACAGGTCAGGTTACATCATCGATATTGGTAACTGAGCCAGGTGAATATACTGCAACCGTAAAGGTGAAAGGATGCACCTCGTCTTATACGCTGAAGGTAATTAATGATTGTTATATGAACATTCCTAATGTATTTACACCAAATGGGGATGGCTTGAATGATTATTTCTTCCCCAGGAATATGCTGACCCAGGGATTGAATTCGTTTAAGATGGAAATATATAACAGGTGGGGGCAATTGGTATTTCAAAGTACCAGCCTTGATGGCAGGGGTTGGGATGGGAAATTGAACGATACAGAACAGCCTGAAGGGGTATATATATATACAATAGAAGGAACTTTCAAGGATGGACAAAAGGAGCATCATCAGGGAAATGTAACTTTATTGAGATAATTAAGACAATAGCATAGGTGAAAATGGAGTGGTAAATGAAAGTTTAATGCCCCCAATTACCTCAATTTGACTGTTGGGTACGTTTTGAAATGTTTTTTTTAGGAATTACCCATCCTTTTTGAAGTTTTGGCTGTCTTTAACATAGAGTTAGCGTGCTAAATATTGGTTTGTATTTTTTTCATAAAACAGGGAATTAAATTTTTGTGAAAAAAAATATTTGTCTATATTTATACGCCCATAATTTGTGTGACCACAATTCATTGATTTTTGGCATTTTTTAATTGAAAAAGAGCATGAGAAAACGTTATTTTATACCATTATTACTGGCGCTGATTACTTTTTGCGGCTTAAATTCTGCAATGGCACAATTGGTGTTCGACAATGCATTTCTTCAGGGCCAATGGCTGGAAGTTGCAATTGCTCCAAACGGTTCATGGGGAAATACGGTGACTGTACCTGCCGGATACCATAATCGGGGTGGCTCTACTTTTTATACCGATCCGGTAACGGGTACCACAGCCAGTGGACTTGGGATGGATTTTTCTTATGACTCAGGTCATGATGGATGGGGTGTAGGTGTTGTACCATGGTATGGAGCCTACTTTTTACCAGGTACACCTTTCGATGGATGGTCTATGCAGGTAAACGGTCTTATGAGTAGTGCGTTTTATTCAAGTAGTGGATTTGATAATACTATGGGTGGCACGCTTACTGGTACAGTGGTTTCATACACAAATGCAGGTGGTACTATGACGGGTACATGGAGAGGAACTGCTGGTGTAGGAAGTGCATTACAGATTACCCAGGCAAACCGACTTGATACTTTGGCTTCCTGGCTTGTGGTAACAGTGAAGTTTAAAAATACCAGTTTATCTACAATGCCAGGTATCTATTATATGGTAACAGCCGATCCTGATAATGATGAGCTTTTATCTGGTGGTAGTTTCCCTACAAATAACCATATTGCTTATCAGGGAGATTATTTTAACCGTCATGAAGTATGGGGGAGACCACCAAGTTTACACCAGGATGCGTTTTCTGGTCTTTGTGCCAAAGATTGCCGTGCACAGGCATTGATATACCAAAGCTGGCCTCCAAGTATGAGTGCCGGTAATAAATTGGATTTGGTATGGGCTCATACTGCAACTGGAATGGGTACATGCAATTATGCGTTGGGTGCTACTACATATAGCCAGGATATTGCTTATGGTCTTGTTTGGAAAGTAGGAGATTTAGCCGCTGGTGACAGTGCAATAATATCTTATGCTTGGATATTTGGCGACACTTCGGCTATTGATAGTGCTTTCCCAGTTCCTTCATTACATACTGGTGGCGTAGCACATGATTCTCTAGATACAGTGGTAGGATGTAATGTTATAGGTAATACATTTATAGCTAGTGTATTGGATGGTGATGCTAAAGATTGGAGCATGAGCCATTGGACCTGGGCTCCATCAAGAGGATTATCAGCGACTACAGGTTCAACTGTTACTGTAAACATGACAGGTTTGGGTGGTCCAACAACATATACTATTACAGGTACAAAGGATACGGCCCATGGTGCTTGCGGTACTAAGGTATTTTATTTGTATGTAATTCCTTGTTTTAGTGCTACAAGTAACTCTATGGGTGTTCCAGATGGTCTTGGTGGATATTATATGAATTCAAGGGGTGATTCTGTTATTTGTATGAATGAGACACTTCGTTTGTTTGCACATGGAGATTCTACAGGAGCCACTTATTTTTGGTATGGACC
Source organism: Chitinophagaceae bacterium (assembly GCA_947456055.1). Taxonomy (GTDB): domain Bacteria; phylum Bacteroidota; class Bacteroidia; order Chitinophagales; family Chitinophagaceae; genus Nemorincola. The sequence continues at coordinate 12,989 of CANGSR010000060.1, read as the reverse complement.
ATTAGGTTACACTGCATTTACGCAATATGCAACCAGGACCGGACTTACATTGGCTGATACAGGAATATACACTGTTGTTAAAACTGTTGGTACTGTGCATGATACAGCCAAAGTGAGAGTATTCCTTAAGGTATTGCCTGTTGTTACCGCAACAAGTACTACACCTGTTTGTTCAGGTACATCATTTTCTCTATCAGCATTGCCTGATTCAGCTACTGAAACATTCAGCTGGACTGGTCCCAATGGATTTACAAGTACGCTAGAATTCCCGGTTGTTACTCCGGCATGGGTAAGTACAGGCGGTATTTATAAGGTAGTAACTTCGCTAAGAGGTTGTTTTGATAGTGGAACTGTATTTGCAATTGTGGATTCAACACCTGCGGTGCCAACTGCTACATCTAATTCACCAATATGCTCACAGAGGGGTTTATTGAATTTATTTGCTAGTGATGCAACACCAGGAGTTAGTTACAACTGGACTGGGCCACTTGGTTTCACCTCAACAATGAGAAATCCATCGATTGGCCCTAGCGTAATAACAGGGGCATCTGGTACTTATACAGTAGTCGTATCGTTGACCGGGTTGGGAGGATTGACTTGTTATAATAATAATACAACAGTTGTTGTCGTTGATTCAACTCCTACCAGACCTGTTTTGGGTAGTAATTCACCTATTTGTTCGGGTACAGCGCTGAATATGACAGCAACTACAAGTCTAACCCCAGTACTTTGGAGTTGGATTGGACCTATAGGATATACATCAATATTGCAGAACCCATCTATTAATCCGGCAATTACCGCAAACACAGGTCTCTATTCAGTAACAGCTACATACGTCTATCCTGGTATCTCATGTACTTCAGATACTGCGGTAATGTATAATGAGGTAGATACAACCCCTGTATTACCAATAGCATCCAGTAATTCACCTGGCCCGCCAAGTATATGCCAGGGCGATACATTGTTCCTGTATTCATCAGACAGTACTGCCGGAGTTACCTTTACATGGACTGGTCCTGATTTGTATACTACTACTGTTCAGAATCCGTTTATTGCTCCTGTTACACCAGCTGCAACTGGCCAGTACACAATTACTGTTACGGTTGGAAGTTGTATTGGGGCATCAGTGATAACGGTCTCGATAACACCGACCCCATTTATTACAGCTACCAGTAACCGACCTTGTTCCGGAACGTGGGATACCTTATTCCTGCAGGCCATAAGTGTACCGGGGGCAAGTTTTATATGGGATGGCCCGTATACTTTCCGGTCTAATGTTAATAACCCATTCAGGACTCCTGCAATAATGGAATATAATGGTATTTATCATGTAACTGCGTATGTTAATGGATGTTCTTCGGGTATTATTAATGATACAGTTGTGGTTCGTGAAACACCAAAACCACCAATGGTTCCCTGGTTGACATTCTGCCAGTATTATGATGCACCACGATTGGATGCAATGGGTGATAGTATTCTGTGGTATACCTCAGGAAGTAGTAAGGTTGGGTCATTGGTTGGTCCTATACCAAGTACAAGTGTACCAGGAAACTCGTGGTTTTTTGCTACACAAACACTTAATGGCTGTACCAGCTTTAAGGATTCAATACAGGTAACTGTATTCCCGAAACCTACTGTTACAGTATCGCATGATACGGCTGTATGCCCTAGAGATACCGCCGTGTTGCGTGCTTATGATTCTGATCCTGTTGCTTATTATCATTGGGCACCAACTATGTACCTTGATGATACATCTTCTGCAATCACTACCATAAGGCCAGAGACCAACCGTACTTATACTGTTGTGGCCAGCAACCAATATAGTTGTACCGACACAGCTACAGTTACAGTAAATGTATTGGCTGCAGCTGTAATAGAGCTTGGTGATTCAACAATGATTTATCCTGGTGAATCTTACCAGATAAATACCCAGACAAACTGTACTTCATTATCCTGGTTCCCACCATATGGTTTGGATGACCCATATAGTTCAAGTCCGGTAGCTTCACCAGATATGAATACTAAGTACCTGGTTCATGGAACTACTGGTTGGGGTTGCGCAACTGATGATTCTATTAATATTTATGTTAGCCAGGATGCATTGTTAGGTGTGCCGAATGCATTTGTACCAGGTAATGGACCTAACGGTAAGTTTATGATCATACGTCGTGGTATTGCAGTGCTTAACAGTTTCGCTATATACGACAGATGGGGTGTGAAAGTATTTGAAACTAATAACATCAGCGAAGGATGGGATGGTAAATTCAATAGTACTCCACAGCCAGAAGGTGTTTATGTTTACCAGATTGATGCCGTTACTGCAACAGGTAAGAAATTTGTCAAGGTTGGCAATGTGACATTAATAAGATAAGCAAAATAAAATAGTTTTGAAAGGGCTACCACCAAAAATGGTAGCCCTTTTTGCGTTAAAATTTTGCAATTGTGGTTTGGGGCTATTGAAATTCTACGGGAATATGGTAATTTGGTGACATGAAAACTAAATTAATTCTAGCGATAATTCTGATCTTATCCCAATTAGGGGCATACGGGCAAGATCCGGTACAGGATACAATACCGGCTTATAGAAGAAGCCCCAACTTCCCGGCATTTAATATGATGTTGCCTGATAGTAGTACTATTTTCAATACTTACAATATCCCCTCAGGCAGGCCTGCGATGTTAGTGTGTTTTTCACCAGATTGTTCGCATTGCCAGGCGTTCTTCAAGAAATTTCTTCCTGCAATGGACTCATTTAAGAATATGGATATCTATTTGGTAACACCCTCAAACCAATTTACGGCAATCCGTAAGTTCATTGAAGATTATCACATAAATGACTATAAAAATATCAAGAGGGTGGGGCGTGATTATGAATTCTTTTGCTTTACCTTCTATAACGTAAGGTCGGTACCTGACATCGCTATTTACGATAAGAAAAAGAAGTTTGTAAAATACCTTGAAAAGGAATTTACCAATGATGAAATATATAGCGTGACTAGCAAACTTTAATATTATTCATCTCCTTTTACTTCGTATTTATAGTTGTAAATTTTATCATCTTTGCAAAAAACACGAACAATATAGGTTCCAGGATCTAGTTCTTCGGTATATACCCTGCAACCTGATTTTTTGCATTTTATATCCATTTCATATTCTTTTCCCTCAGCATCAACCATCAGGCAGGAACTAATGTTTGTATGGTCAACAACAAAGTACTTTTTTGATTTAGATGGCTGCAGGTATATTGTTGTATTTTCGGCCAGGAGCTGATTAGTTAAGGTTTCTTTGTAACTGCCTACCCGGCACAAAATGCTTTTTGAAGAGTCATCCTGCCAGATGATGTAAATGTGTGCTCCACCTAGTGCCACATCAACATTACTTACCAGGCCCGTACTTACTTTTTCATAAGTTTTAGGGAATCCCGTTGTAATTTCATTAGTAAAAAGCAAGCAAATTTCATGATTGGCACCTATGGTTTGTTCCCATGCCAGGGCAGCAGCATCACCTGAATTACTAATGCATGGAAAATTCTGGCTAATAAGGCCGGTTATGTTTCCGGTAATAGGATTTGTGGTAGCCTTTAACCCTGAAATTGATGCTTTACCAAAATACACCATGGCTGTGTCGCCCGGTGCACTCATAAATGTGGAATATATGGTATCGCTTATTATAATGCCATGTGGTGGATGGGCAGGGCAATCTTTAGACATCCAATTAGTTTCATCAATTTGGAGGCCTTTATTAAATGATACACCTGCATTCATAGATATGCCGGTCCATATATTCCTGTTACCTTCAAGATTATCCCTATAAAGGATTAATGTGGCATTGCCTGATTCAATAACAGTGGCAGGACAGCAATCTGATATGCGGCCACCTGAAAAATCATGTACACTTGTTTCACCTGCAAATGATTCCCCAAGATCTTTAGATTTGGCTACAATATATCTGGGATTGGTATAGCCCTTGTTCATACGCATATATGCCACTAGTGGATGTCCATAAGGGTCTATTGCCACAGAAGGGAACCGGGTTAAATAACCATCTGTATCATCAACCAGGGTTTCAATTGAAAAAGTTTTACCACCATCGTAGGAATGCTTGAGGCAGATATGCCCCTTATCCTCGGGTAATTCTTTATATACTACATATATGGTGTCGCCATGGTTGGTCATTTCCGGGCCTGCCCATGGTTCGGCAAAGACATATTTGCCAGGTTGGTTTATCTGTTGAGGTTCAGCGAATCCTTTTCCGGCCCATTTGGCAATGAAGGCCCTCCCGTTTTCATCAGACCATAATACCAATGGATGATGCTCTTTATCCAGGATTATTTTGGGGTGCAGGTTGCCATATGTTTTATCAGCCACTGCAATGGGGTCGTACCAAATAATGCCATTTTGTGCCGAAGCTTTTAATCCGGCCAGTAGAAGTAATACAGTTAAAAATTTCCGCACATTATGTTTATTTGGAACATAAAGGTAAGGACTAAAGTGGGAAGTCAAAAGTTAAAACAGATAACCTTGTTGAATTTTTGTCTTTTATTATTCGGGTTTGCCAATTGATTTGGACAAGATGCCCGATCTGGTGTTAATGATGCCTTAGTTGATATGTTTTGGCTGGACTAGCCCAGAGGATATGGCACATAGTACCAACCCTATACGGTTATGTACCTGCAATTTATGGCTTAGCCTGTTCTGGTAATCATCAATAGTGCGTTTGCTCACATTCATTTGTTCTGCAATTTTTTCGAAACTTAATTCAGAACAACATAAAGTAAGGAATTGTATTTCCTTATCTGTGAGATTAGGCTGGATGTCGGTTTTTTGTACAATATTGAATACCTTTTTTGAGGCAACATTGGAATAGTAGTAGCCGCAATTATGTACTATTTTAATGGCATCGAGCAATTCGATAGTTGAGCAGGTTTTGGTGAGGTATCCCCTTGCGCCGTTTTTAATCATACTAATAATGCTGTACTCTGTCTCAAAGATACTCAAGGCAAGACATTTAATAGTAGGGTATTGTTTCTTTAAGGCTGCTACTGTATTGTAGCCATTCATTACAGGCATATTGATATCAAGCAGGCAAACATCGGGCAATACAGGTAGATTGGCCAGGTTTTCTATTAGCTCCTTGCCGTTTGATGCGGTTAAAACTACTTTATGGCATGGGTCGCTGGTAACTAGGCTCATAATGCCGCTTCTTACCACTTCCTGGTCGTCGGCCATAGCAATGTGGATAATTTGGTCGTTCATAATTGGTTTCGAGTTTAAGAAATAATGTTTTAGGTGGTGTTTAGCTCATAATACATTCAAAACATGGCATTAACAAAAAGCAATAATAAAGAATGTTTGTTTAACTATAACTCTAAAAAAAATCTATGATCCTCATACTTTGTTTATTCTATAAATAAATTATTGTCTTAAATGCAATTTGGTAAGAGCAAAAATTGATTAAATAACTATAAAAACGAAGACAATAAATATAAAATTATAAACAACTGATAATAAGTGAATAAAGGATTAGTAAACAGTAAAAATAATGAAAAATATCATTTGTTAATAAAAAATACCGTGATATCACGGGTTTTTTGCGAAAGTTTCATTTACTACTTTTACTTATCCCAATTAAAGTAAAGAATACAAAAGTACAGGTTAAAGGTATTTAATGCCTAAATCCTGAAAGTTTTTTTTATTGTTCACTTTTAAAACCACTTTATGAAGCAAACATTTCGTTATGCAGTCTCAGTGATTTGGTTGATTTGCGTGTCTTTTATGGCACGGGGATCTTCAGGAATTGTCGGCCCTGACACAGTATGTGTAGGCAGCACGGCAGTTTATTCGGTAACACCTGTATGGTATTTACACTACTTATGGAGTGTGACGCCGCAGGGAAATATTACAAGCCCTGTGACGCCTTTCCCAACGGCGACAGTTTTATGGGGTGCTGTGGGAACGGCCACATTGACCGTACAGGAGTTGGATACTAATAATGTTCTTGTTGCGACTGTTACGAAAATTGTAAGCGTACAACCTTTACCTAATCCGGTGATTACGGCCAATTATAGGGTGGCTTGTGTGACTCTCGATGACACGGTAAAGCAGCATGCTGGTGGTGAAGGCCATTCACAAACTATTGACGACAGCGGAGGCTGCGTAAAGGTGTGTGAAGGCAGCGTTGTTACTTACACAGCACACGGCTTGCCGGGTGATGTGCATGGATGGGTTATTGCAGGTGGTGTTATACTGGCACAAGGTGGAGACACCTGTATGGTGCGATGGGGTGTTCCGGGTTCGGGAAGTGTAACGGTAAATGATACCTCGATTTATGGCTGTACTGGCACGAAGAGGGTATGTATTACCATTATTGGCAAACCCCATGCACATTTTTATACATTGCCTGGTGCAGTAAATGATACGGTACATATTTGTCTGGATGGGACCGTACAATTTATCGACAGCTCTTATACCACATCTGGTTCGCCCATTATAAGTTGGTATTGGGTATTTGGCGATGGTGGTGTTTTCCCTTCTTCTACATCTACTACCCAAACGCATACTTACCACACCGCTGGTGTGGATACGGTTATGCTGATAGTGAAAAATGCTTGCGGATGTACTGATACCTTCAGGATGATAGTAGTGGTAGATCCTTCAACTGGTGTTACCATTGTTTGTCCCGGGGTAATATGTGAAAATGGTACTGCTACTTATACCTTGTCTCCTATTCCTCCTTGTTCCATTTATACAACCCAATGGAGTGTAATAGGTGGTACCATTACAGTAAATACAGGTACATCAATAACTGTAAAATGGGATCATGTTGATACCAGTGGTTTCGGCTATGTATCGTTTGATGCTTCGCCGTGTACGATGGCATGCCCTGGAATAACTACAATTAAAATACCTGTTATTCAAGCCCACGGCCATATTTCAGGGCCTAAGGTGGTTTGTACCCATAAGCAATACCTCTATAGTATGCCTATGTGGCCTACTACAGTGTTCAATTACAGCATTATAACAACTACTGGTGCTACCCTGAGTCATACTGACCAGAATAACCAGATTGTACTGAATACTGTAAATGCGGGTATTGTATATTTGCGCTGCGATTACAATAATACCCTCCTGGGTTGTGGAGGTACGGCATTTGACACCATTATTGTAGTGCCATCTGATCCACTTAACGGTCCTGATAAAGTATGCCAGTTCTCTACAGGTGGTGTGTATACAGTAGGTGGCGGATTGAATACACTATGGACGCTTACTGACCCATTTGGTGTGCCAATAGTAATAAATGTACCTGGTACCAGCTTTACAACTCCTGTATTGCCACTTCTAGGTACTTATGTATTGTCAGTTACTCCGGGGCCGGGTGCAAGTTATTGCCCTATTGATGCCTTCCTGATAAGGGTGATAGCTAAGCCTGCAATCCCTGATACGATTATAGGTCCTGATACGGCTTGTTTTGGTACGCCTACACTCTATACTGCCGGTAATCCTATACCAGGTACTATATTTGAGTGGCGTGCCCTTGCAGGTACTTGCAACTCAGTAGATGGCGACCATACCCTGGCTTCATTCTCAGGCGGTGCTACGGCATTGATTGAGGTGGTGAGGATAGGTAAGGACGCACCACATTGCGTGTCTGATACGCTAAGGAAACTGGTGCATAGGCCAAATGTGACCTTACACATAACAGGGCCTACCATGGTATGCCCAAGCTCGCGGGCGCATTATGATGCAGGCTACACCAAGGGGGAAACCTATAAGTGGACTGTGCTGACCAGCGACAAGGGTAGTGTGGAAGTAAATGCGCTTGATACAGCTAATATTCTCTGGAACAACGCTTTTGGCTTTACAGCAAAAGTAGTGGTAGAGATGAGGAAATGTGATTCAGTATATCGTGATACACTGGTGGTGCATTCTTATAGTATTGCACCAGTAGCGATAGCGGGTCCTCCATTTGTATGTGCAGGACAATCGTTTAGTGTAGCAGTGACAAATCCTGGTTCTGGTATTGAATCAATTGTTTGGGATGATGGTAGTACTAATGCACTACATACCCATACTTTCAACTCAGGCCTGGGTACAACCTTTGTACACCATGTGGTATTGACTGTAACAAATCCGTTTGGATGTACATTGGTTCAAACGGCTTCTACTACCATTAATGAGTATCCAAGACCTGATATCTCATTAAGTCCTTCAGGGCCAATCGCTTCATGTACACCGCCTGTAGGCTTCCCGCTTACGGCAAGTATATCGGTAGGGTTTGAACCGACTAATCAAATGATCTTTGTGGATGCCTCGGGTGCTACTACATCTTGTTTTGCACCTACGTTCCCATGTAACCCACATGCCATTACCGGCTTTGGAAGTTACTATGTAGTGGCGGTAGGGGTAAATGGTTGTAGAGACACATCAAATGTAGTAAGATTCGACAGCTCATGTGGTAGTGGTACTGGCCCCGGATGCCACCTTACGCCTGCTGGCTGGGTAAAGATTGATACTGCTGAAGCGCACTGTAATGAGATTCATCTGCATGGCACATGGGGGCCTGCCGGACTTACAGCATTTAGCTGGAGCTGGAGCCCATTACCTGCCGGTGCTACGGTAATTTCACAAACCAATACCACCCTCGATTGCAGCTTTGGCATTTCTGGTGCATATACATTCCACTACACTGTAGGATTGACCGATGGACTTGGAGATACCTGCTATATTACCTTCGATACCTCGGTTATTGTTCCGTTTATAGCGGGAATGGGCCATGGTGTGAGTTGCGCAGGTGGACACTATACAGTAACAATGTATGACCAAAGCAATTATTACCCTGGGTATGCACCTACCCTTTTCTCCTGGTATGTGAATGGTGGCCACATAGGTAATGGTGCCCCACCATACTCTATTTCTTTGCCTGATGGACATGGTTATAACCTGGGTGTGTGGATACACTACGGGCCAAATGATAGCTGCTGGGCATCTGATACGGTGTACCTTGATACCCTACCTGTGGCTAATTTTACCTTCCATAGGGATACTACTTGTGCGGAGCAAGCATCTGTGCAATTTGTAAATCTTAGCACACCTGGTAGTGGGCTTGGATATCTATGGAATTTTGGTGATGTTACTGGAAATACAGATGCAAATCCTTATAAGGTTTATGCTACTCCAAGTAATTATACTGTGACACTTACTTCCACTAATAGATACGGTTGTGTATCCCAAAGAAAGAAAGTTGTGCCAATCCATCAAAAGGATTTAGCAGGTCAATTAATAGGTCCGAGCATTGCTTGCGAGGGTACGCCAGTTCCTCTAATTTACCAAAATACTGGTGGTTTTGGTTTCCATAATCCTGAAGATTATTATTGGATGCAGGGAACTGATACTATGTATATGGGTACTTCAACTACCACTTATGTATATACTTCAGGTTCTTATTGGGCAATTGGTACAGATCATTATGGATGTTATGTACAGACAGCAACCAGGATAATAAATATCATACAGGTGCCACCTGCCGTAATTACAGGTGACCATGATGCCTGCCTGGGTGTAAGTTATACACTAGATGGCTGGGTAGGTAATGACCCTAATGTGTTCTACAAGTGGTATAAGAACCATGTATTGGTGAGTACAGGGACAACGGTTACCGATCCTGCTGCCATAGTGGGTACTGATACCTTTGTGCTGGTGGTATTTACCCATATGGGCACCGATACCTGCTCGGATACAAGTGCACGCTTCCTGGTTACGGTGCATAATAACCCGTTGCCTTTCTGGATAAGTAAGACTATGCTCGATTGTAATGCCTATACTATGGAGCTGCAGGCATTTGGCCCAGCCTATGGTTATTACAACTGGAGCAATGGCATGACGGGCGACATAATAGATGTGACCCCTGCTGGAGGACCATACCGTGTATGGTATACCGATACCTTTGGTTGTAGTGTATTTGTAGATACTTATGTACCTAAGGACCCAAGGTTGTATTTGTGGACCTTCCCAAGCGGATGCTATACCTTCTGCGATACTGACCTGTATAAGCGATACATTACAGGCCCGCTTTATGAGCCATTCTTCCATTGGGATTACCAAACGGTGGCTGGTACTATACTAAAAAGCGACCTATACCCATGGAGCTATGTAGATACCATAGGTATCACTGGCCCTGGCGATTACCAAATGGTGCTGGATAATAGCTATTGTATTGATACGAGCGATATTATGACTGTAGATGTAGTGCCATGTAAGCCTGTATTAACAGACTGCAAGTGTATCACTATATCTAGTACTGTGGGCTGGACAAGCAAGTGTCCTAAACCGGCGCCACCAAGCTGCTGCCAGTATAATGTAGCTATATGCTTCAAAAACACATGCGACTGGTATATTAACCCGACCATAGTTTGCAGCACGGGAACCTTTACGCCGCCTAGCTTTGTAATACCATGGGGTGGTAGTTGCGATACCTTTGTGTATACACCAAGCGGGCCATTTGCCGGCGGATGGGTTTACTTTAACATTGTATGGACCGACTACCTGGGTATGCACTCATGTGCCGACAGTGTGAAGCTGCCACCATGTAGGGTGAAGGCTCGCTCTGCAAGCAATGGTACGAGCCTGATAGAGAATATGAATAATGAAGTATTCCTGGGATTGGTGCCAAACCCTGCCCAAAACACAACACGTATAGACTTTGTGACCACCGGTAAGCCTGGTGCAGCAATAATAGAGGTGTATGATATGACAGGCAGGATGGTGAATAGCTATGTACCCAATGAAGAAGAGGGTAGCTGGCAATTATCGCTTGATAATTATATCACGGGTATATATCTGGTAATACTAAAAGAAGACGGAATTGTGCTGAAGCAAAACCGACTAAGTGTGATTAGGTAGGTGAGGGCGGCTGGTGAGCCATCCCGGTTGGGATAACGGATTAAAAAGGGATGTAAGCCAGTAGCCCGGATAGATGAAGAAAACAGGAGGGGGGCCTAAAAACCCCACTCTTGTTTTTCTATAAATAGGTAGTTAATAATATAGTGAAAGTGTAAAAAGATGGAAAATTTCATTTGTTAATATTAACAAATGTTGTGTAACTTTATAAAAATATAAAACCATGATGAAGAAATTATTATTCACCTGTATGCTATTAGTAGCAGGATGGAGCTATGGCCAGGCCCAAAGCTGGCAATGGGGTAAGGGTGGGGGTAGCGCAGATGCTGGCAGTGGTGGGCCCGATGAAACTGTAATAGATATGGCAATAGATCCTCACGGGAATATTTATGTGCTGAGTACCGTATGGCAAACCGCTCTAAGGGTTGATGGGCATTCATTAACAGGGTACGGATATGAGGATGTATTGATAAGTAGTTTTAAGTGCGACGGCACTTATAGGTGGTCTAAAAATATTGGAAGTAATAGTCAGGATATAGGAAGAGCAATAAAGACGGATACATTGGGAGGAGTTTATGTTTCAGGTTTATTGGCATGTGATTATTTGACTGATCACATTGATATCGATAGCACCTGGAGTGGAAGATCCTATAAGTTTATCTTTTTGCTTAAATATGATACTGCCGGGAATTATAAGTGGCTAAGAATGCCAGAGCCAGATAGTATAACAGTTTTCGGGACAGGGTCAAATACTTATGATTTGGATGTAGATGGTGGCGGAAATTCATTTATGTTATGTAAATTGAACCCAGGTGCATTTGGAAATGGTGGATATGTAGTTTCATCGCCCGGCCAGTATATTTTAAAATATGATAAAAATGGTAATTTTTCAGGTGGGCATCCCATGCAAATTACAGGTGATGTGGGTGGTACACTAAAGCGTGATCAACAATTAGGTAGGTATTATATTACAGGTGCTTTGAGTGGTTTGCCCTATTTTAATACCACTCCAATTACCTCCTCCCAATTTATCGGTTGTTTCGATAATTCAGGAAATTTAATGTGGGTTAAACAAGGTACAGATTATCCATCTGACTATTCTAATTTTGCAAGGGTATCAATTGACCCTATGCATAATCTTTACCTTACTAGCAGAGGTTCTGGTTCTGATACTTTTGGCACTTTTATTCAGACAAATGCGGGCAGTGCAAGCCCTATTGTTTATAAATTGGATACCAATGGTAATGTAATATGGGCTAAGAATGCTACCGTAAATGGTGTAACTAATTCATCAACAATTATTACTGATGGTCGAGAGGTTATTGTTGCTGGTTGTAATCCTGGCCTGTTAAAATGGCCAAGCTATGCTGATTCCTTAAATCAAGATTTTGGTGGTGGTTATTCCATTTATGCTACCCGATTTAATGCAATAACTGGTCAGGTATTAGGCATTGATAGCTTAAAGAGTGATTTTGGTGTAAATAATAATTCTACAGCATTGGCAATGGATAAATTTGGCAATTATTATTTAGGAGGAAATTTTGCAAGTTATTTGTATGTGCCTGTGCCAGGTGATACACTCGCCAATATAGGCGGCGGCTCCGACTTTTTTGTAGCGAAGTTTGGAAGAACTAATTGCACTGTACCAATAAGTCTGGAAGTGGAACCAGTGCAGGTAAGCAATCTCAATGATATAAGGGTATTTCCTAACCCTAGTAAAGATGAGCTAAATATTACAGAGGTAGGTAAAAATGTAGATTATGCCCTATATAATATAACAGGTAAATGTATGATGCAGGGCCACCTGAATGAGGGCCGCAATACGTTAGATATGTTGCACCTGGTAGCTGGTATTTATATACTGGAAATGAAGAGCAGTGATGGGGAAAGAAAAGTGGTGAGAGTAGCAAAGGACTAGCGTCCTAGTGTGAGTGCCCAGAGCGAAGAGCGGAGGTAAGGGGAGTGTGAGTGTGAGTGTGAGTGTGAGTGTGAGTGTGAGTGGGAGTGTGAGTGCGGAGTGCGTGGAGCGTGGAGCGTGGAGCGTGGAGCGTGGAGCGTGGAGCGTGGAGCGTGGAGCGTGGAGCGTGGAGCGTG
>CANGSR010000059.1 GCA_947456055.1 Chitinophagaceae bacterium | reverse complement strand
TTGGTGGAACTCATTGATATTTCTGGTGGTACATACCGGTTAAAGAGTGACATTAAGGCAAAATACCAGGAAGTAATAGATTCCAGATTCATAGAGATTAAGCAGCTAATATTGGGAGTTATCGCCAATATTGATTTTAGCGGCATCAAGTGGTTTAATAATGATTGGTTGGAACTAAAAATTAAGACTGTACCCGATGAGTTGGAAGATTCGCTATTACGGTGGCGAAAAATGTATTTGGATTCATTGCGGCAAATGAATGAGGCTCATGAGATACAGGTTAGCCCTGTTATCAAAGATAGTGATCAGAAGAAGCTAGCTGGTATTTCTTATGCACGAGCAAGGGATAGAAAAGACTTGCTGGAAAATCAGGGAAAGAACAAGAACTCTACACTATCTGAATTTTACACTTTCCGATATCTTGCTTCAGAAGGCTTTTTGCCGGGATATAATTTTACACGCTTGCCAATTCGTGTTTTCCTTGGAGGGGGGAAAGACAGAAGTGAATCAATTTCACGACCAAGATTCATTGGGTTGAAAGAATTTGGCCCCAACAACCTGATTTACCACAATGGAGGAAAATATAAGGTCAATAGGATAACGCCTAACGATGTCGCTCTTGATTTGACAGAAATAAAAATTTCTAAGGAAACTAACTATGCTTTTCTTGGTAAGGACGAAGGAAAAGGAAAAAATCAGGACCCCATTACCGGCACATCCTTTACTGCAAGTAATATGGATCTTTTCGATAATTTGCTTGAGTTAGAGGAAGCGCAATCAGAAAATTCTGAACGGATTTCCTGTATGGAAGAGGTACGTACCTCGGAAGGATACGTTACTGAAATGTATTTTAATTCCGCTGATGGCTTGGTTGACGCTACCAAAATCAAGTTAACAATTGATGGTGATGAATTGATGAAGTTGTTCTATGCTCCGGCGGCTAAACTCATTCTGATCAACAAGAAGTGGAAACGAGGTATTGATGATGGGTTTGACATAGGCACGAAATCGGGATTTTTCAAAACAAAGAAGCAAAAGGAAAAACCGAACCCGGATGACCCTATTGCTAACATAAAGCTTTTTACACATGATACCTCGGATGTGTTGTACATACAGCCGGTAAAAACACTGGGGCTTTCAGTTGAAGGTGTTGTTACAATGCAATACGCTTTGGAAAAGGCTATTGAGCAACATTATAATATCGAGCCGGTTGAAATTGATGCCAGACTAATGGGGTCAGAAGAGAATAAGAATATAATGCTTTATGAATCGGCTGAAGGAAGTATTGGCGTGCTCAAAGACATCGCACGAAACCCTGCGAAGCTGAAAGTAATATTTCATAAGGCCTATGAAATATGTGGTTATGACTATGTAACGAAAGAAGATAAATTCCCCAAACGTGCAAAGGCAAGCTATGATGATTTATTGTCGTACTACAATCAGATGGACCATATCCACATCAACCGTCATTCAATTATTGCTGCACTGGAATTGCTGATAAGTTCAACCACTGATGACACCATCAACGGCACTTATGAGGAGAAATATGAGCAACTGAAAAAGGGTTTGCACCATCGTAGCCCAGGTGAAAAAGAACTTTTAGATTACTTATTTAACAATGGTTACAGATTGCCTGATTTTACCAACCACAATATGGAGCAATTTTATGTGCAGCCAGATTTTGTGTATGAAAAAGATAAGGCTTTAGTTTTTGTTGATGGCGGCATTCACAAGAATGCAATTGTGAAGGCTGATGACAAAAAGAAAAGGAAAACTATTGAACTGGCAGGGTTCGATGTACTAGTTTGGGATTGCACCGATGAATCGGTATCCTCATTTGTTTCAAGAAGGCAAGACATTTTTAGAAAAGTAAGGTAACCGCTATGATAGACAGCAAATTTAAAAAGCCGGGAAAGCTCGTAAAATTCAGAGGTAGAAGATGTGTTGTACAACCGTCAACTGACAGTGAAATTATCATGCTTAAACCATTGGGCGGATCAGATGATGAAATGATAACGGTATTTGAACCTGTATTGCAATCTTTCGATAAAGTGGAAGATGATCAGTTTGAGCTACCGGATAAAACAGATCTTGACAGTTTTCTGACGGCCAAATTGCTATATGATGCTGCGCGGCTTTCTTTTAGACAAGTTAGTGGTCCATTCAGGTGCATGGGTAAACTCTCCTTCAGGCCTCGCTCTTACCAATTGGTGCCACTGATTATGGCATTAAAACAACCCGTTGCACGATTGTTGATTGCCGATGATGTGGGTGTAGGTAAAACAATTGAAGCTCTATTGGTTTTAAGGGAGCTTATAGAAAGAGGATCTATAAAATCATTTGCGATCTTATGCCCTCCCCATTTGTGTGAACAATGGCAAAAGGAGTTGAATGACAAACTAGACATTGAGGCTGTAATTATCAGGTCAAGCACTGTTGCCGGTTTGGAGCGTAAAATTGTTGGAGACGATACGTTAAATGTGTTCAATTATTATCCATATCAGGTAATTTCTATTGACTATGTGAAAAATGGATCGGCTAAAATGCCTGCTTTCCTTAAAGATACACCAGACCTTGTTATAGTTGACGAAGCCCATACTTGCACCAAAAATATTGACTTCAAGAAATCAAGCCAGAGCCAGCAACGCTATGAATTGCTGGAAAAAATCTCTAAAAAGGAACAACACTTGCTTTTGCTAACCGCTACACCGCATAGCGGAAAGGATGGGGAGTTTAAATCATTATTGGGGCTCATCAATAGTGAGTTTGAATCGTACGATTTTACCGATCTTGAAACTTCTCAAAAAAGAAAGGTAGCGGCGCAATTCATACAACGCAAACGAAGAAATATCGAAGAGAAGTGGCTGGATGAGGCATCACCATTCCCTAAACGGGTTTCTGAAGAATTGCCGTATACACTTACTGCATCATCCGACTATTATAAATTATACCTTGATGTTTTGAAGTTTGCAAGAGGGATAAGTACAGAAGGCGTTGCCGAAAATAAAGCTCGTATCAAGTACTTTGCCGCTCTTTCATTGTTGAGAGGGGTGATGAGTAGCCCGGCAGCCGGATATGAAATGTTGATGAAACGCAAAGCCAAGGTTGGGGACAATATTGAGATAAGTGATGAAGAAGTAAAGGATAATCCAATTCTCGAAAGATGGGACGAACAAAGTGATACCGAACAGTTGGAGGTTATCGAACGGGCTGGCCTTTCCGAAAGTGAGTGGAATACGCTGAACAGGCTTTCGCAAAAAGCAAAAGAATTATTCAGAGTAGATAAAGACCACAAGGTTAAACGGGCGTTGGAGCAAATAAAGGTATGGGTAAACAAAGGCCAAAGCCCTATTGTGTTTTGCCGCTTTATTGCAACTGCGCACTATGTTGCGAATATTTTAAAAGAAAATTTACCAAAGGATGTTGATATAAGAGCGATCACCAGTGAATTGAGCGATGAGGAAAGAAGAGAGAAGATAGATGAGATGGCAAAAAGCGCTAAACGAGTTTTGGTGGCTACCGACTGTTTAAGCGAAGGTATAAATCTACAGGATAAATTTAATGCCATTTTGCATTACGATTTGCCGTGGAATCCGAACAGGCTGGAGCAAAGAGAAGGCCGTGTAGACCGCTACGGACAGCCGGGATGGATTGATAAGAACGGAGTTCACCAAAATACTATTTCGGTGAAGATTTTGTTTGGAGAAGACAATCCTATGGATGTTGTAGTTTTCAAGATAATTATTGAAAAAATACAGCGCATACAAAATACATCCGGCGTTAGTATAGCACTTGCTGATGATAACCGCTCGGTTATGGACAAAGTGTTGAAAGAGATTTTACTTAACCCTGAAAAAGCACAAAGCCATTTTACCAAGCAATTGCGCATTGATTTTGGGGCAAGCCCGGAATTGGATGAGTTAGACATTGAGATTACCAATGAAATAGAAACCGCACGGGTAAAGGCGGATAAGATTCGTTCAATTTTTGCGCATGAGAACATAATGCCAGCCGAGGTACAAAAAGATTTACACGAGGTGGATGAGGCTATAGGTGATGTGGCTACGCTTGAGGCGTTTGTGCTGGCATCCTGCAAACTGCTCGGCGCAACATTCGAAACGGTTCAGGGAGGCTATGTCTTTAAGAAGATGAATATTGATGACTGGATTGCCGCTACTTTAGGGCAAGGTGAGAAAATTCATATATCGTTTAAGTCGCCTACGCCTGAAGGATTTCGTTATATTGGGCGTAACCACCGCTTTGTAGAGCAGCTGTGCCATAGGGTTATAGCTAATGCATTAGATAAAGAACGAAAAGGGCAAAAGCCTGCAAGGGCTTCGGTGTTCAGGACTGATGTAGTAACTATACAGACCACACTAATCCAGTTCAGGGTACGGAACGTAATTAGGGAGGTTGGCAAACAACATGAGATGGTTTCAGAGGAAATGTTTTTATGGGGTTATGAACAAACTGCCGACGGTATTAACGCTCTTGATATTGAGCAATGCAAAAAACTTTTACATACATCAAGTGCATTAGATGTAAGCATGGAAAGGCAGGTAGTTATTTTCGAGAAGGAGCTGCAACATTTTCAGGAATTGCACCCTGATTTCATTACAGTTGTCACTAATAGGTCAGAGGAGTTGGTAAATGCGCATACTCGTTTTGCCAAGTACATAGGGGCTAAAAGATTTGAAGCAGTTACTCCAGTTTTACCGCCTGATATTTTAGGTGTATACGTGATGATACCAAACCCTAAAATCAATTAACAATTTGTAACTCGTAATCCAAATGAACTTTCCATCCATAGATATACAAGGCTCCATTCTCTCCAACGACCTGCTTGCTAAAATACGCAGCGATCAGGCCAATTATCAGCAAGGGAAGGATTTTCGTGCCGATTTTACCAATACAAAACTGAAAGACGACATAAGTCTTGCGTGGCAGGAAGCAAAGGGACAATGGGTGATTTTTAAAAGTAAGCTGGCTCGCCTGAAATCAGGAGAGAACGGAACTACAGAGAATCGCAATTTTTGGATATCGCCACTATTGACCAATTTGGGCTACAACCTTACTTACAATAGGACGGCGGAAGAGCTGAATGGAAAGTCATTCTCAATCGGTTACCGAGACAGCAGCCTCGATAATTTCCCGCTGTATGTGGGTGGCTATTATGAGTCGTTAGATAAACGCCCTGAAAACAAACAGTTGCAGGTTTCCCCCCACGCCATGTTGCAGGAATACCTGAACTATAGCGAACACTTGTATGGCATTGTTACCAATGGTCGGCAATTGCGCCTGTTGCGCAATGCCAGCCGCATCACGCGGTTAAGCTATGTTGAGTTTAACCTCGAAAAAATGATGGAGGAGGACTTATATTCCGACTTCGTTATTTTTTACCGACTGCTACATGCCAGCAGGATGCCGCGCACCATGGGCACCGGAGCCGATAGCATTATTGACAAATACCATCAGGAGGGGCTGGAGGCAGGCAGTACCATAAGAAACAAATTAGGAGAGGCGGTAAAAGGCAATCCGGCTGAAAACAGGAAGGGAGCCATTGAATTATTGGCTACAGGCTTTGCTAACCACCCCTATAATACCGAATTACGAGCGGCTATAGCAGCCGGTAATTTTGAAGAGGAGTATTACCGCCAGATGTTGCGCATTATTTATCGCTTGCTGTTTTTGTTTGTGATAGAAGAGCGCAACCTGGTTTATGCGGAGAGTAGAACACCGGCGACCAAGCGGTTCAACTATATTTATTACCACTATTATAGCTTATTTCGGTTGCGGAAATTGGCGAAAAAGCTAGCACCGCCTGATGCTGGCAGGCATTACGACCTGTGGCAATCGCTGGTAAGCACTTTCTCATTGTTTGAGAAAAAGGAGATTGGAGAAAAGCTCGGCATCATGAGCCTACAGGGCGACTTGTTTGGTTATGATGCCATTAATAACAGCAGGTATGATCTACACAACTGCTACCTGAGCAATGATGTATTATTGAAGGTTATTAAGGCGCTTGGATATTTTGAAAATGAAAGAGGCGTTCTGATAGCTGTAAACTATGGTGGGCTTGATGTGGAAGAATTTGGCAGTGTGTATGAAGGCCTGCTAGAGCTGAAGTTGAATATTAGTAAGGTAGAAGGCAGTGAATTATATAATTGCGCGTTTGACGCCAGCAGTGAGCGGGGTAAGAGCGGCAGCCACTATACGCCTGAAGAATTAGTGCAACCATTGATAAAGAACAGTTTAGAGTATTTGATAGAAGACCGTGTAAAACCCTATCAGCAGAAAAAGGCAACCAAAGAAGCCACTGTACAATCCTTGCTCTCGCTCAAAATATGCGATGTAGCCTGTGGCAGTGGCCATATATTGCTGAGTGCTGCACGGAGGCTGGCGCTGGAAATGGCGCGGGTGCAAACGGATGAAGAGCAGCCCAACCCACTGGCCATACGCAAGGCCATGAAGGAAGTAGTGCGAAGCTGCATATATGGGGTTGATAAAAACCCACTGGCGGTAGAGCTATGCAAAATAGCCCTGTGGCTGGAAGCCTTTAACCCCGGCGAACCACTTAATTTTCTGGACCACCATATAAAGTGTGGAGATGCAATAGTGGGTCTTGCCCACCGTGAAGAACTAGAAAACGGCATAGCCACCGAGGCATTCAAATATCTGGAGGGTATTGATAACAAGGACATATCAAAGAGCTTTAGAGATGCGAATACTAAGGAACGGAAAGAGCGCGAAAGTAAGGCGACACAGCTGAAAGCTCAGTTTGAGCAAACTACCGAAACCTCTGTGCAGGAAGCGATGGCTGAATACAAAATATTTAATCAATTGCCTGAAAGCACACCAGAGGAAATAGAACGCAAGGCAAGGGCGTATAAAAAATTTATAGATGGCAAGGGCTTTTTGTTTTTAAAGACGATGGCCGATACACAGGTAGCCCAGTTTTATATACCCAAAACCTCTGAGAACAAGGACAGACTGATGACTGATGCCGATTACCGCCTGATGCTTAGCGGCTACAAGGGATGGCAGGGAGCTAAAACCTCTTATGCAGGGACCCTAGCTCACGAGCGTCGCTTTTTTCATTGGTTTATTGAGTTTCCAGAAGTGGTTAATAGTGGTGGATTTGATTGTATTCTAGGAAATCCGCCATATTTAGGTACAATTAAGTTTGGCGATTCCTTTGGTGACGAATATACAAATTGTATTTTGAGTCTTTATGCTCCTACAGGTGGAAAGTCTGACTTAGCAGCATACTTTCTAAGGAGGGACTTTAACTTAATAAACACTTATGGATTTTTATCAATTATCACAACAAATACGATTTCATCAGGTGATACTAAGGAAGGAGGACTGAATCTTATTACTAAGGAAGGGGGGCATTTGGTGTACGCCAACCCTAATATTAAATGGCCAGGGAATGCTGCCGTTACAGTTACATTATTCTCAGTAACCAAAAGGAACAGCGTTAAAACTCTATACATAGGAACGACAAAAGTGAAATTCATTAGTACAAATCTGACTGATTTTGAAATAAATATTAATCCAGATAAATTAAAAGCTAACAAAAAGCTTGGATTTGTGGGGTCATATCTTTACGGAGAGGGATTTATTGTCGAGTCGAAAACAGCCGCCGAAATTATAAGCAGCGATAGTATTTATGAGCAAGTGCTATTCCCATATCTTAATGGAAGGGACTTAAATGATAGCCCTGCGCTTGATGCCAGTCGATATGTAATTAATTTTTTTTCGTGGAATGAGGAGAAAGCAAAGCAGTATCCATTGTGTTATAAAATTTTAGAAGAAACTGTCAAAAATGAGAGGGCGACAATTTATACGGAAGCAAAGCAAGTCCATGAATGGGATTTTTGGAAATATTGGGATAAAAGAGAGGATGACTATAGATCTATCAAAGGATTTGAGAATGTTATTGTCGCTGCAAGAACGAGTAAAACTTTGGCCTTTGCATACGTAAAGAATGTTTTTGTTTATAGTTCTAATCTAACTGTTCTTTCTAACAACAAATTGAGTTTTTTTTCTGTTATTCATTCAAATATTCATTCAAGCTGGGCATGGGAATTTGGTTCAAAACTAAAAACGGACCTTATTTATGCACCAAATAGCGTAATAGAAACATTCCCACAACCGCAAAATATAGATGATGAAAATGAGCTTAATTTAGAACGTGTAGGGGAAAAATACAATGAGCACCGTCGCTCGTTAATGTTGGCTATCGAGTTAGGCCTCACCAAGTTATACAATTTGTTTCACAGTCCTGATTTAGCGATAGTGCATACCACCGATGTGGTTTTAGATGATAAAGCCTTTGAAAAAAAGTACAGCAAAAATGCCGGTCAACTCCGCAAGCACTTAGCTAAAACACGAGGCACCTGTACCTTTAATGAAGCAGTAGCAGGCATAATAGAACTCCGCAGGCTGCATGTGGATATGGATACTGCTGTATTCGAAGCCTACGGTTGGCAGGATATGGTGCACAACAATTATCCATCCATAGAAAATGCTAACAAAGAAAAAAGTACAAAACTTCACGATTTCTACGAAGTTGATTACCAGCCGGAGAATGACCGTATCCGCTTCACCATTCATCCAGATGCACGTAAAGAAGTGTTGAAGCGGTTATTGGAGTTGAATCACCAGATACATGAGGAGGAAGAGAAAGGAGGAGGCACTGCTAAAGGAGCAAAAGGGCCGAAAGGGCCGAAAGGTGTTGGTAAGAAGGTGGAAGATATAAAATCGTTATTTGATTAGGGGTAATTTTGAAAAAATATATGGCAGAAGAAAAGCAAATAAAAATAATGGTGGGTTCCACAGTCTATGGATTCCAGGATCAGTTGTCTGCTATCTGGACGACTCTATCAACCATTGGTTATAAAGTTATGAATTCTCATATGGGGACAATAAGGGTTAATCCTTTATTGTCTAATCTAGAAAACTGCCTGAATGCGGTAGATGAATGTGATATATTTTTAGGTATCATCAGGCCATATTATGGCACCGGTAATATAGGAGACGCCAACATTACATTTGAAGAAATAAAACGGGCAATTGCTTCAAAAAAGCCCTATTGGTTTTTAGTGCATAGGGATGTAGTGTTTGCGAAACAGCTTTTTAAAAAACTGTATTATGAAACGACTGACGGCAAAAAGTTAAAAGATATTAAGGTTGATAGAAGTGCTGTTTTTGATGACCGGACATTAGAGATATATGATTATGTCATAAAAAATGGTGAGCCGGTAACATTAAGAACAGGTAACTGGGCACAGGAATTCTACCGTTTAGATGAAGCGTTACTCTACGTCCAGACACAGTTTGGCGAAATGGATTTTGTTCAAAAAATAGTTCATAAAAATGAAGGAACCAATGAGTGAAACGTTGATAGTTGAGAACCTACTCAAGCAAAATGAAAGCAACAGGCTCGCCTTTCTCAAAAACGCCGACATTGAAGCTATTAGCCAGACAGTAACCGCTATGGTTAATGGTGAAGGCGGCGATGTAGTTGTTGGTGTTGACGAAAAAAGTAAATTGGTTATCGGTATTTCCAATGGGGAAAAGTTCAGGCAGGCATTATCACATCACCTCCATACCGCTATTAAGCCTGGTGCTCCGTTCTCCGTTACCCCTTTTAATTTAAAAGGCAAATCAATCTTATTGATTAGTACTTGGTCAGGCTCCAATAAACCGTATAGCCTTGACAGTAAAATTTTTACACGCAACGAGAAAGTTACAACGGTGGCAAATAACGAAACCATTGCAACCCTTATTAATGCACGTAAAAAGGCAGCTTTTCATTGGGAGCGCCAAACTGTATTAGGGGTTCAATTGGAAGATCTTGACGAAGAAGAATTACGAAAAACAATTACAAAGTATAACAAAGATAAAAACGGTATTGATTTTTCTGATAATATTGATGAGTTTTTGACCTACCTGGGTTTATATGCCAATGGGAATTTAACCAATGCTGCTATTTTGCTTTTTGCCAAAAAGCCTGTTCGTTACTTACCTCAATGCAAAATAAGGCTTACCGCTTTCGGTGGTGAAAAATCAGGGAGAACTATCTTATACGACAAACAATTTGAAGGTAATATTTTCAAAAATATTGAAGGTATTTGGGATTTCATGAATATTACGTTTGGCCAGAGCAGCCATATTAAGGGGATCCAACGCACTGGAGCTGCAAATTTCCCTTCTGTTGCACTTAGGGAAGGTTTAATGAATGCTATTGTACATAGGGACTATAGTACGGTTGCTGGAACACTCCAAATATCTTTGTATTCTGATAAGCTACAGATTTCAAATACAGGGTCATTACCTGATGGTATTTCAATACAGGATTTGCGTAAAGAACATTTTTCCATTCTCCGCAATCCAGATATTGCACAGTTGTGCTATATACGTGGTTATATAGAGATGTTGGGGAGTGGTACGCTCCGCATGATTTCTGATTGTGTTAATAAAGGTTTTCAGGAACCGGAATGGCAGGTTGAAAATGATATGACTACTTTGATTTTCCCTGGGTTGTCATCGATGTCCAAATCAAATGAGGGAGTAAATGAGGGAGTAAATGAGGGAGTAAATACATTGTCAATTGAGGGAGTAAATGAGGGAGTAAATAAGGAATTGCTAAAAACCATAGAACAAATCAGAAGAAACGAAGGGTTAAGGGCAAATGAGTTGGCGAGTATTTTGGGCAAAGGGACATCAACAATGGAGCGATATCTGAAGCTATTAAAGCAAGCTGGTATCATTGAATTTAAAGGCTCACCGAAGACTGGCGGGTATTATATTATTAATAAACAGGATTAATTATGAATCAGCTCATCGCGAAACTGACACAAAAAGAACAATACAATTCAACTGCTAACACAATTATATGGCAAGATGATACTTCGAGTCGTTGGAAAAATATCTACGGGATACTTGCCATCGATGATAGGGCATTTTTTATTGGGCAAGGTAAAGTGTATAGCGGAGTACTAAAATCAATTATTAAAGATAGTTCATTGACTTTTGAGCAAGTAGACGTTTTTGACCTGTCAGCTGATGATTTTTTGAGTTTAGATGCGTCAAATCCAGAAGAAACCTCAGCCGTCAAAGCTCATTTTCCACCCATGTTAGTGTCTTCGCCGATAGACTACAATGCATTTAAAAGTCAGGCGCAGAGTAAGTCTTATATCCATTTCTGGCTTGCAAAGGATGAGAAATTAAATGTTGCATTATTCAGGCATAATGATCGCGTAGCTACTGTGGATGATCAAATGATTTTTCGAAGATTTTTGATTGTGAAAAATGGCAATTTTGAGGAATATAAAACAAACAAAGACCTATTTAATGTAAAAGGCAAAACAATTGACGATGCAATAAAGTTGTTTCAACAAATAACCAAATCAAAGAAAGGAAAAACCAACAACGCTGATTTATTAATTCGGGCACAAAAACATTTAGAGGATAATGATTATTTTGAATTTAGTTCTTTTAACGGCTATTATAATGTAATTCATAATCGGCGAGCTTACTTATACTCAAATGTATCGGAAAAGCAGTTTTTTGTCGGTGGTTCTTATTGGGATAGCTCAGATCCAAAGGACCAAACAGGGCGCTTTTTAAGAAACGGTATTTGGGAGAACGGATACGATGATAAGTTTTTAGATTTGGTTAATAGTGTACCTGTAGGAAGCATCTTTGCCATTAAAACTACTAATAAGCAGTACGATGAAATGGAAATTAAAGCTATCGGCGAGGTCGAAAAAAATCATGGCGATGGACAGACGCTAACTGTTAAATGGGATGAGAATTTCAAATCATTTAAAGTAGGTTTTTCTGGTGGATATTGGGATACTATAAAAAGAGTGGTAAATCAAGAGCACATTAAGCAAATATTTTTCCATGAATATGATACCGACGAAGCAGTGGAGCCAGAAGACGCAACTTCTGGGCCATTGAATATAATCTTGTATGGTCCTCCCGGAACCGGAAAAACTTACAATAGTATTGATACTGCGATAAATATTATCACTAAGGAGAATGGCACACACAAACAAAATAAAATAGAATTTGATAATTATCGCCAGGAAGGCCGAATTGAATTCATCACTTTCCATCAAAACTATTCCTACGAGGAATTTATTGTTGGAATAAAACCAAACCTAGCGACAGGCAACAATCAATTGTCATTTACAAAAAACGAAGGAGTTTTTTATAGATTGTCTAAAAAAGCAGAACTTGCCTACAACAACTCAAAATCAACTGGGAAAGAGCCTCCCAAATTTGTTCTAATTATCGATGAAATTAATCGTGCCAATATTTCGCGCGTTTTTGGAGAATTGATTACACTTATAGAAGATGATAAGCGGTTAGGCGCAGACAATGAATTAAAAGTAACGCTACCCAACGGAGAACCTAATTTCGGCATACCACCTAACCTTTACATTATTGGCACAATGAATACTGCCGACAAGTCAATTGCGCTCGTGGATATTGCATTGCGCAGGAGGTTTGAGTTTATTGGCAAGTACCCTGATTATTCAGTCATAAGCGATGATTTCGGTAAGAAGCTAAGAGCCATGAACGAAAGGATCTTTAAGAAAAAAAACAACTCAGCTGATTATCTTATTGGTCACGCATATTTTATGAAAAATGATGGTTTGGTAAATATTTTAACGAATAAAATAATCCCTCTGCTCATGGAATACTTTTCAGGAAGAACCAAAGATGTACTTGAAATATTAGAAGGCATTGCCGATGTGAAATATGATGAAATTCTTTTTAAGTGGATTGTAACCATCAAAGATTAATAGTATGCATCGTTGTAGCGAGTTCGAGTTTGGCAATTATTTCGAGGTTGGTAATAGGGATCAATTGCAACCCTACTTAAATCAAGTGTGGCAACGATACCGGGAAGTAAATATTGAGGAAGAACAAAACGAAGAAGAGGGAAATGTCAAGGAATACCAAGGCTTTCTGTCATTTGATGGAAATAGAGCAAGGCCAAAGAACTTCATTGGTTTCGTACAAACAGAGGATTGTCTTATTGAAATATATCCTAAAGTTTTCATGGGTATCGAAAAGACAATTGCCAATAAAAACCTGTTCATTAAGCATATTTTTTACTGGTTTGAGTATTGCCGTAAGTGGAAATTTCCTTTCACCAATGTTGATGTTGAGTTATCTGAAAAGGTTGATTTTCCAGAACTCATCATTAACCTAATGGCAAGCAAGATTCTGGAAGTATTAACCGATGCTCCTATTTCTTTATACCAGGAAGTTGAGGAATCTTTAATTATGCCGAGAGGCAGAATAAATTTCAATCGCTATATTTCAAGAGGGCTCACTAATGGTAATCAGCATATTTTAGAATGCGACTACGAGCCTTTAATGTTTGACAATTCGCTCAACAGAGCAATCAAATATGTGTCGCGCATACTACAAGCTAAAGCGAAATTTTCTGAAACACAGAATAAACTCTATGAAATAATTTTGATTTTGGATGAAGTTGAAGATGTTGTTTGCTCCACAAAAGAACTGAATACTATAAAGCTCAACTCCTTTTTCTCTAGTTATGAATCCGTAATTGATATTTGCCACATGGTGTTAGAGCAGCAGCTTTATAACCACCAGCACTATGAACAAACTCAGTGGTGCTTGTTATTCCCAATGGAGTATGTTTTCGAGGATTTTGTTGCTGGCTTTTTAGAAACTCATTTTTCGAAAGACTGGGACATAAAATACCAGAGATCAGAAAAGTACCTTGTAGATGAGCCAGCGAAGTCATTTCAAATGCGGCATGATATATTTCTTGAGGCTAAGCCACCAGGAACCAGAAAAATCATCATCGACACCAAATATAAGATCAGGTATCCGGAATCTCGCATCGATGCAAAAAAAGGAATTGCTCAAAGCGACATGTACCAAATGACATCCTATGCTTTAAGGAGAGGTTGTAATGAAGTCTTGTTACTTTATCCAAATTACGCTGAAGCTCTGCAACCTATCGATACTTTCATAGTCGAATCTGGCTTTGACACAAAGCACAAAATTAATATCACGGCTGCCGAAATACCATTTTGGTCAATGGATAGTTTCAAACAATTATCTGAAAGTTTGAAATTCAGTCTTGAGCAATTGTTGGCCAAGCCGTCTCCCAAAGACAGTTAACCATGCTCGTACAATGTCTGTTATTTTTTAAGCTTTTTATAATAGAAAAACCGAATGACTAAATGAATTTGTTTCACTTAAATACAGGAATTGATGATCGTGTCTTACAAAATGTCGAGTATGACATTAGGCGCTACATTGATTTCATAAACAAATCAATTGACTTTCTCAAGCAAGAACAACTTCCAATCAGAGTTAAAAAGCACGTTGTAAATAGCGAAATACGCTACACTCCAGAAACCCCACTAAATAAGAAATCAGAAAAAGCGATTGATATTTTATTCAACGAAAACACAAAAGAAATCTTTGCTAAAAAGAGTTTCAACCGAGAGGATGCAATAAAAATTATTGAGCAAAACGAAGATGAAAATTACTTCACGCTTTCAAAGGAATTGGAAAGTGATCTTATTTTTTTAAAGCCTGACCTCAATCAACTGCAACAACAATTCTACGCCTTACGAAACCTGAAAGACAAACCTTTAAGCGAACACATACCACTGTTATCATTATTTGGTAACCCTGAAAGCTCAAATTGGAATCAGAGATACTTTGCTAAACAATACGAATGGGCAATCCTCACTGATGAAAGCAAAGATGGTATTAACCAGCAAAGAGCCTTTGTTTCTAAAGCCATGCAGACAAAAGATTTTGCCCTGATGGAAGGACCTCCGGGTTCCGGTAAGACAACAACAATTATTGAATTAATAATGCAGTTGACGGCTGAAGGAAAACGAGTTTTGCTTTGTTCTGCAACCCATGCAGCCATTGACAATGTTATTGAAAGAATCAAGGGCAGATATAGAGATATTTGTGACAAAGAAATCGTACCTGTCAGAATTAGCCGTTTTGAAAAGCCTGTAAAGGAAAGTGTGAGGCCGTTTTTACTAAAAAATATTTGCAGCAGATATAGAGAGGAAATTTACAGGAACCTTAGCAAGACAGCAAACCCGCTTCCATCACAAGAATTTTTCAGGGAAAGCATCCGTGTTGAGAACATCAATATAAAAACAGGAACAAGATATGAACCCGACTGCATAGACCAACTAATTCTTGATTCGGCAAACCTTGTTGCCGGAACAATGATTGGAATTTTGCAACACCCTGACATCAGAGCTAACAAGCAAGGGGCAAGCTTTGATGTCCTGATTGTCGATGAAGCATCAAAAGTTACGTTTTCAGATTTTATTGTTCCGGCACTTCACGCCAAGAAGTGGATTTTGGTTGGTGACGTAAAGCAACTCTCGCCCTATGTTGAGAACGATTATGTTTCCGAGAACATATCCACAATGTTGGATGACGGAAAACAAAAAGCAATCGTTAAACAATTTGAATTGAAGCTGAAACTTGACGATAACCGGTTTGATGATTTGCTGAAGATTTATTTTACAGAATCGGATATTGAAGATGAATATCGAGAATTAAGTGCTGAATATGACAATCTACATTTCGTGAAGGTTACAAATTCAACAAGTGAAAATGAAGCAATAGAAGCTAATGGAGCAGATGTTTTGGTCTGCATGAATTCACCTAAGGTAAAAGAGTTTCTATCAAGAAACATTATTACAAAAACTGTTACTATTAATGGAAATTTCAAAGGAGATCTCGATTTCACCTACAAACAACAATATTTACACAAAAAAGAACTACCTGAATTTACAAGTAAGGATGAAGAATGGAGTGAAATGGTTTCAAGCCGCCTGAATCAAAGTTTTAGTTTCAGAAATGCCGATGGTTTTGAGAATATTGATATAGAACTGAGTTATCTTATTCCAAATGAAATCGAGGAAGAAATTTATCAAATAAAACGGCTCATTTTCCCGTCTATTCTTGAACTTCTTCAAAATGGCATTGGTAAAAGAAGAGAATATGACAGACCAACAGTAATGACAATTGGCTTTTCAGATTCAAATAAGGAAAGTCGTTTTACTTCCCTTACTTATCAACACAGAATGAATCCAGACATCGCAAAGACATCAAGAGAGAATTTTTACCAGAATAACTTGGAGCCTGCTAATACAGTTTTACAAGACAGAGGTTGGAAATATGCTTTAAATGAGCCGTCAGTAAAGTGGATTCATGATAATGATGGAACTGGTAATAGAAAAGGTGAACGTATAATTAACCCAACAGAAGTAAATAACGTTGGAAGAGAACTTGAGAAATTTCTGGTATGGGCAAAAGATAATCCTAAACCAAAAGGGGAAAAATATGAAGTGGCAGTTTTAACTTTCTACTTGAATCAAGAGGTTGAGTTAAGAAGAAGAATTAGAAAAATTACTAAGCAAGATTACTTTTCAAAGTTCCATAAAGATAATACAGACATTTTTCTCTATACTGTTGACAAGTTTCAAGGTCAAGAAGCAGATTTCGTACTATTGGGATTCACCAAGTGTTCACCAAATGCTTTTTATAGTAGTCCTAACCGTTTAAATGTAGCATTAACAAGAGCAAGGCACAAGCTTATACTTTTTGGAAACAGAACCTGGTTAAAAGAAAGAGCAAAACTGAAAGCCCTAAGATATTTAGCAACAAATTTCGAATCAATAAAACGCTATTAGATATGATACGCTTAAAAAAAGATGAAGTAGTAGCTATATTTCAGGCAGAACTTGTTTTAAAGGTTAAGGCAAAGCAAAACCCTTTTATAGCAATACTAATTTTCGCTCATGAGCAAGAAGGAATAACTGCCGAAAGTTTACAAGAATATCTTTTATCTGCGTTACCACTCAGAGCTTGCATGAATCTTTTGATTCGTTTAGAACAGCAAGGTTATTTAGAAAGGAATATTTACTATGATTCATATGAGTTAACCCAAATGGGCGAGGAAAATGCAATTAATAAATCATTTTGGATTGGAGAGAAGGGAGTTTACAATATATATATGTCAAGATCAAATCTAATTCAACAAAGAATAATCAAAATAGAAAAAGTCGAAAGAGCAGAGGACAGCAAAGGTAATAGCATCGTAGCAACGCCGAGAGAAATACGCCAATATGAAAATCAAATTATCAAGATCAACGAAACAGATGTTTTGATTGAAGATGTTGAAGATAGATGTTTTCAATTGAAGCCAGAGAATTGTATTTTAGATATTCAAGCTAGGGAAAATGAAACTTTGCTAAACGTTAATAAAGGTGATCAACTACTATTTCAAACCAATCTTGAAGTTAAAGAATCAATTTTAAAAGAGGAATTGCTTAGTGTTTGCGATGAGTTTGAGTACGACCTAGACAAAAGAGCAATACTAAT
>CANGSR010000058.1 GCA_947456055.1 Chitinophagaceae bacterium | reverse complement strand
GTACCTACTTTTACCCATACTGTATAAGAAGCAAGTGCAGTAGTAGAATAGTTGGTAACATTACCAGTGATGGTAGCAGTACCACCAGAAATATAATAAGATGCTGATGATCCTGTTATTGGAGAAACATCGTTCAGGCCAAGGTCTGTAGCACCTGATCCATAAACCATGATATTATCAACCGCAACACCAATGATGTGGCCGCCGTTATCCTTGTAAGTGAATTTCAGTTTGCAATTTGCAGATGTTCCTGTAAGTGCAACGAATTTAGTTATCCAGTTTGAGTTAAATGAACCAGCTGGGTAACCATTGTATTTTATACTGTCGATAGTAGACCATGTTGAACCACCATCTGTAGAGAAATCAACCCATCCACGCTCGTGTGTACCTGTACTTGAAAGGTAAGCCTCGAAATAATAGCAATTGTAAGAAAGATAAGGTGCAGTAACACCAGCCAGACTGAAAGAAGGACTTGTCAATACTGAAGGGTTGTTGTACTGTCCAGAACCTAGTGCACTTTCACTAACTACTGCGTACGAACCATGTGCAGGAATTGAACCTAATGGCGTACTTGTTGCAGTTGTTGCGATAGTCCATCCAGCACCACCACCAGTGTTAACGTGTGTCCATGACCCAAAGCCCGAACTAAAATCTTGTGAGAGAACAACCTGGGCTGAGCTACCGTAAGCCAGTCCAAAGCAGGCAAAAGCCAAGCTAAGTAAACGTTTTTTCATTGTTTTTGCTTTTTATGAATTGGTTATAACTTTTTTGAATTTACGAAATTACTGAAAAATCTTATCCAACAAATATTTTTTTTGATTTATTTTTCCTCAGGGTTAGACCTATGTCATGTTTTGGTTAATTTTTTCCAGGATATCGGGATAAATTTGTTGCTGAAAGTTAATAATCCGGCCAGAAATATCACATATAAAAATTGGTGCCAGCAATTTTATATACTGGTAAATAAGTTCCCATAAATTGCATTAACTATGTAACCCAATGCTAATAAACTCATTCATAGTAACCTATGAAAAAGCAGGCATTTCCATATCCTTTAAAATTGCCCAAGAATGATTCCACGAAAATTATTTCCATTCATTTCAGCAGAAAAATATATTTTACCATGAAATTATTTTAATGACTTTTTCCTTGCCTAAAACTTTCCTGTTTTATTGTATACTGTTATGCGGCTCTCTCCTTACCCATGCCCAAAAATATTCTCCTACCCTGTTCAATAGTCTTAAATGGAGAAACATTGGGCCATTCAGGGGCGGAAGGACTATTGGTGCCAGTGGAGACCTGCAGCACCCCAATATTTTTTATATCGGCGTAAACAATGGCGGGGTCTGGAAAACTACCGACTATGGGCGTACCTGGAAACCTATATTCGATGACCAACCTACCGGGTCAATTGGTGATGTGGCTGTTGCTCCATCCAATCCTAATATCCTATATGTAGCCAGTGGCGAGGGGGTTCAAAGGCCCGACCTTTCGGTGGGCAATGGGATGTATAAATCTACTGATGCAGGCAAAACCTGGAAACACCTGGGCCTTGAAGATGGTTTGCAGATAGGAGGTATAGCCATTGACCAAAAAAATGAAAATAAGGTTTTTGCAGCAGTACTGGGCCACCCCTATGGACCAAACAGGGAAAGGGGCGTTTATCGCACCACCGATGGTGGTAAGACCTGGGAGAATGTACTTTTTATAGATGAAAATACTGGAGCCATACAGGTAACCATTGACCCTGCTGATAATAATATAGTCTATGCCGATATGTTTGCTTCCCGCCTTGCACCCTGGGAAAACGGCCAATGGTCTGGGCCAGGAAGTGGATTGTATAAATCTACTGATGGTGGCCTAACCTGGAAGCAACTAAAAGGTGGCCTACCAAGTAGGGAAGATGGTCTTTCAAGAATAGGTTTTTGTATAGCCCCATCTATGCACAACAGGCTTTTCGCTGTGGTGAGTGCCAATGAAAAAACAGGTGGACTATACCGCAGTAATGATGGTGGCGAAACCTGGCAAAAAATGAGTGGGGACCCTCGTCTTTGGGACAGGGGTGATGATTTTGCAGAGGTAAAGGTGGACCCAAAAAATCCTGATGTGGTTTATGATGCCAATGTAGTAGTTTGGAAATCGACTGATGGTGGTAAAACATGGAAAGGATGGAAAGGCGCACCAGGGGGTGATGATTACCACAGATTATGGATAAATCCGGCCAATACTGATGTTATCTTACTAGCAAGCGACCAGGGCGCAGGTATTACTGTAAATGGTGGCACCACCTGGAGTTCCTGGTACAACCAGCCTACAGCCCAACTTTATCATGTAAGTGCCGATAATGATTTTCCTTACAATGTATACAGTGGCCAGCAGGAAAGTGGCTCGGTGGGTATTTCTTCCCGTGGCAATGATGGTGCCATCACTTTCCGTGACTGGCACCCGGTTGGCGCACAAGAATACGGCTACGTAGTTGCCGACCCACTCGACCCAAATATTGTTTACGGCGGCAAACTATCCAGGTATGATAAGCGAACCGGACAAACACAGGATATTTCACCCCGTAGCGATGGCAATATAAGGTACCGGTTCATACGCACTGCCCCTGTATTGTTTTCACCTATCGATAATAAAACACTCTACTATGCAGGTAATGTACTGTTCCGGACACGTAATGGCGGCAATTCCTGGGAGGTCATCAGCCCCGATCTTACCCGCAAAACATGGAATGTGCCCGGATGTGTAGGTATATATAAAGATGAGGCTGAGAAAACCAAAGTTCAAAGAGGGGTTATTTATACCGTGGCCTTATCACCCATAGATAGTAATATAATTTGGGCAGGAACTGATGATGGCCTGATATGGATAACCAAAAACGGAGGCAAGGACTGGGAAAACATAACCCCACCTGCTATTACCGACTGGAGCAAAATATCGCTAATGGATGCAAGCCATACTGACAAAAATACAGCCTATGTGGCCGTAAACCGCATAAGGCTCGACGACCTGCACCCACATATCTACCGCACCCGGGATGGGGGCAAAACATGGAAAGAAATTGTAAATGGCCTCCCGAATGACCCGATAAATGTGGTAAAAGAAGACCCGCTAAAGAAAGGCCTGTTGTTTGCGGGAAGTGAAAAGGCAGTGTATGTATCGTTTGACGATGGGGAGCATTGGCAATCGCTACGGATGAATATGCCGGCCACATCCATCCGTGATCTGGTAATTAAGGATGATGATATAGTTGTTGCCACACATGGCCGCTCGTTTTGGATAATGGATGATATTACTGCCCTTCGCCAGATAAATACTGGAACAGCCCAAAATCCAGCTACCCTATACAAACCAGCCACTGCCACCCGAGTGCGTTGGAACATGAATACCGATACTCCCCTGCCCCAGGACGAACCAACAGGAGAAAACCCTCCTGATGGTGCAATCATTGATTACTACCTTGGCCAAAATACAGGCAATGAAGTGGTGCTGCAAATTGAGGATGCCAAAGGCCACCTGGTAAGGCGCTACAGCTCAAAAGATACCCTGATAAAAATACCCGAAGTGAATATACCACTCTACTGGGTGAGACCCCAACAAATATTATCAGCCACAGCAGGCACACACCGCTTCATCTGGGACATGCATTACCAACCCCTCAACCAGCCACCAGCTTTTGCCATGAGTGCAATCTATGAAAATACTGCCCCCGCCCCTACCGGCCCGTGGGTAATGCCCGGTAACTATACCGTGAAACTAATAGTGGATGGCAAAGCCTATACCCAACCAATAATCATAAAAATGGACCCAAGGGTAAAAACCACTAAGCAGGACTTACAGCAACAGTTCGACCTGTCTTATCAATGCTATAATGATGAATTAACCATCCACAAAACCCTGAGGCAAATCAACAAACTCAACAGCAAGCTGGCCAAATTGCAAACCCTAAAGAACAAGGAAGTTGCTGCACAGCTTACAGACCTCACCTCCTCGCTCGACAAGCTGGCCAACCCCAAAAGCGAAAACTATTTAGGTGCCCTATCGGGTCCATTGGCAGGCTGTGCCGGAAATATACAAGGGGCGGACGTAGCACCTACCAGCCAGCAAATTAAGTCGGTGAATGATGTTCATGAAAAATTCATCAAATCCCAATTGCAATGGGAAACCCTAAAATCGAAACTGGAAATCCTCAATAATAGTCTTAAAAAAGAAGGGATAGAAGGCATTAGACTGTAGCGCATTAGGACTTTTGCAATAATTTAATGAAGATTTAAAAATACGGGATTTTTACGGTAGCTTAGAGTGGGCTTTAACAATACCTTTACGGAGATAAATCAAACCATATTTTTAAACAACAAAATGAGTTTTTATGAAAAAAGAAATTAGCATTTTCCTCTTTTTTGCCTTAATTATTGCATTATCTTCATGTAATGATAGTTGTAATAAAACAATACCTGTTAGTAAAGATACCACTGTAGGCAAACACCAAAAACATGGTGGCTTTTTAGGTGATACAACCATATTCAATTCAGGACCTAGATCTTTGACTGAGGGAGACAGTTTAGCTATAAAATCACTTGGCACTCCACAAATAAAAACTGTAAATAATAAATATCCCGATACTCTAGATAGACCTACTGCTAAAACATTCATCTCAAATTACAAGGTTAATGAATTAACTGATAATAATAATTACTTCTCAATAGATGCTTCTGAGTTAAAAACATTCCTTACTGATGCAAATCAAGGTACTCCAAGTTCCTACTTAGAATTACTGTTAGCGTATGAAAACCCGGCTCATATGCAATTAATAATAACTACGGTAAATGCTCAAGGAGATAATATTTATTTAAAAATTGTAGATGGCAATGAAAATGTGTTAAGAATACCCTCTAAATTATCATCACAGAGTCCATTTGCAATTCCAACTTCTACCCCTCCTCAATCAAGAAATATTCCAGAATTAATCAACTGTTTAGATGTTTCGAGCTCAAATGAAATCGTTAATGCTTATAAAAATAACACATCAAAAGCATATAAGACTAAGTCATTTCTTGTGAAGTCTGATGCCCTATTGGATATTATAACTAAGGCTAGTGACGTTGGTTTAAACCTAAAAAATATTAATTTTTATTTAGGTCAGGATTCAATTGACCTTGTTATGATTGTAGTATGTTCAGATAATGCTAATAATACAATATATTTTAACGATGGTTCAAATATCCCTAGTCTATATGAACATTGTTACCCATGTCCTCCATGTAGATCTATTGCTAATAGTGGAGCTCAAATTGAATAATTAAGCGATTAAAAAGCTAATGGATAGACTTTATTTGTGGTATTTATACTTGTTAATACTCATACTAAATGTGTTAATTGGTCTTGTAAAACTCAAATTCTTTGATAATGCGACAAAAATTTTGTTACTGCTTTTATTTATTGCAACAGTAAACGAAAGTTTTTGTCGCCTCCTAATGGCATTTAATTTGTATTATCAACCTTGTTACCACATATATAGTGTTTTAGAGTTAACATTAACAACAGTTTATTTCCTATATACTATTGGCATTAAAAGTGCATATAAGTATACTCGGACTATTTTTTTCGTTTGCTTCTGTATTGGAATTACTAACCTCTACTTTCAACCACTCACAATAATAAACACTAATGTTTTGGTCATTGAATGTTTGGTGATTATACCTATGGCTCATTTTGCCTTCTATAAAATGCTATTAAATGATAGCATCATCAATATATTCCAACATCCACATTTCTGGTTTTGGAGTGCATTTCTATTATTATGGACTTCAACATTCTTTTTTTGGGCATTTTTAGACCATTTAATGATAACAAAATACAAAGTAATAGTTTCATACTGCCAAATACTAATGAATTTGGCAACATATCTAATTACTGGTTTGACTCTACTTTACTATCCTAAACAAATACATGATGAGTAATGATTATGCGATAATTATTTATGCCATTGGCACAGCCGTTCTAATGCTATTCGCATTCACCCTCGTTATCTTCCTTATCGTTCACAAAAAAAACAATATCAAAATCTGATTGATAAACAAAACCTCCAAAACACCTATCAAAACCAATTACTACAATCAAAACTAGAAGTACAGGAACAGTCGTTTAAGAACTTTAGTGAGGAGATACATGATAATGTGGGGCAGGTGCTGAGTATTGTGAAGATGCAACTCTACAATATCAGGAATACCAGCAAGGATGACGAAACCATCACAAAAGCGAATGATTGTACCGAACTGATAGGTAAGGCCATTAACGACCTGCGCAATATCAGCCATACCCTCAACAGCAGCTATGTAAGCAAGGTGGGATTGGCAGAGGCTATTGAAAAGGACTTTTCTTATATCCGGTCGGCCAAGGGGTTGCAATGCACCCTGCACCGGAGCGGGCAGGAATACCCACTGGGTAATGAACAAGAACTTCTGATATTCCGCATCATACAGGAGGCGGTGGGCAACTCAGTAAAGCATGCATCACCTACTACTATAGACATCCACCTCGATTATAAGCCCGGTAACTTCAGGGTTGTGGTGGAAGACAATGGAAAGGGATTTGATACGGGTACCCACAATGAGGGTGGCATAGGCCTCACCAATATGCAGGTAAGGGCCGGATTGCTAAAAGGCATCCTGGAAGTAGATTCATCAAAAGATTCGGGTACTGTAGTAAGGTTAGAACTACCAGTGTAATCCCTTTTTACCGTCACTATATTTCACAAAAAAACCTAAATTTATATCTATCATAAAAACCAGCACAATCTTCTATGATAAACATTGCACTTGCCGACGACCATACTATACTAAGGAAGGGGGTTGCCGAAATCCTTTCGAAATTCGCCAATATGGCGGTAATAATTGAGGCTGCCAATGGCAAAGAATTGATTACAAAAATGCAGGCTGCCCCCAGCCTGCCCGATGTATGCATAATAGACATCAATATGCCCGAAATGAACGGGTATGAAACCGCAGCCGCCATCAGCAAAACCTGGCCCGACATCAAAATACTTGCACTTTCCATGTACGACAATGAGATAAACGTGATCAAAATGCTCCGCAATGGTGCCCACGGTTATATCCTCAAAGATTCTGACCCAGAAGAGCTGCGCTATGCCATAGCCGAGGTTATAAAGCATGGCTATTACCATACCGAACTGGTTACAGGCCGCCTCATACATATCCTTAAGGATACAGATGAAAAAATGAATACCGAAATGAATGACCGTGAAACCCAATTCCTGGAATTGTGTTGCTCTGAACTTACCTATAAGGAAATAGCCGAAAAAATGTTCCTCAGCCCCCGCACCATAGATGGCTACCGGGAAGCCCTCTTCAAAAAACTCAACATCACCACCCGCACCGGCCTTGCCATGTATGCCATCAAGTCGGGATTGGTATAGGGAGCACGTGTACCACCCCGCACCAGCGCACATGTTAGCGCGCTCTGGCGCGGGTGTTCCGCAAGGATCACCCGTGTCAACTAAACCAACCTGTCTGTGACAGGAATTCGGAGAACAATAGCCCAACATACTACCAAGCCAAATAGCTAACAAAAGAAAAAAAGAAAGGCCAATGATCATCACCGCTTTCTGCGGTCAGACCATTGGCTTTTGGCGATACAGGCAAGACCGCAGCAACCCACAACATTGAACCCGCACCATTGTTCCGTGATGTTCCGACAGGGACATCCGGAACTAAAAATAAAACTCCTCACACTGGCGCGGGTGTTCCGCTAGGATCACCCGTGTCTACTAAACCAGTCTGTCTGTGACAGGAATTCGAGGAACAAAAGCCCAACAAACCACCAAGCCTAATATAGAACAAAAGAAAAGCCAATGGTCAGCACCGCTTTCTGCGGTCAGACCATTGGCTTTTGGCGAAACAGGCAAGACTGCGCCAACCTACCACATTGAACCCGCACCGTTGTTCCGTGATGTTCCGACAGGGGCATCCGGAACTAAAAATAAAACTCCTTTTTCAAAGGCATTCATCATCCCCAAAGCCCACCAACATTCCTAAACCCAAAAAAGTTATTCTGCAAAATCTTTAATTCCGCAAATTCTGATTCAACCACTTTTTCAAGTAAATCAATTTAATCAGCTTCAATCTGTGGTTCAGACACACGAAATTTAGATTCTAAATTTACCCCTAATCCCACCAAAAATAATTGCCCGAAAACAATTAATTAATTTGCAACAACAGAGGAATAAACCATAATTTTGCATGCTTTTCAGAAAGCCGCATTTAATATAGAGTCCGTTTGCGGTGGGCTCTTTTCATTCAAAATAGAAAAAATATGGTAGGCGATGCTGGTTCAGGACATGAGGGAGAAAATTCTGGAAGGCGACTTGAGCGAGTTGCTTCACCACAGCAAAGATGAAGACTATCCTGCTGAGGTAGCCAAACTATTGGGTACCCTGCCTCAGGACCATGCTATTAATACCTTTCTGGCTCTGCCTGAGGGTGTACAAACCAAAATATTTGCCTTTCTCGACCATGTGC
This sequence comes from Chitinophagaceae bacterium, assembly GCA_947456055.1. Classification (GTDB taxonomy): domain Bacteria; phylum Bacteroidota; class Bacteroidia; order Chitinophagales; family Chitinophagaceae; genus Nemorincola. The sequence goes on along the minus strand of CANGSR010000058.1, from coordinate 9,195 downwards.
TGCAAAGCAGTATCATGGAAGAACTTCCCCGGCCCAAAATATCGAACATCCTTAATAACCTGGAGTCTAACGACAGGGTGGCTTTTTTCGATACCCTCGATGGTATCCAGGTTACTGAATACCTCAACCTGCTGAATGATAAGAACCGCCTTGCAACCTACGACCTGCTGGGTTATCCCGAACAGAGCGTGGCCCGCCTTATTAATACCAATTTTACTACTGTTCGTAAAGAATGGACAATAGGCCAGGCCATAGAGCACCTGCGCCGCTACTATACCGATACCCCTGCCGCCAATGTGATATTTGTGGTAGATAACAATGGTAAACTGGTAGACGATATTCCTATTCGCCGCCTGGTACTCAACGAGCACAACAAAACCATTGAAGATATTATGGACGGCTTCTACGTGAAGCTGGAAATACAGGACAGCATAGATGAGGCTATCCAGAAATTTAAAGAGTATGACCGTGTGGCCCTGCCCGTAACCAATAGCAATAATATTGTGATGGGGGTGGTGACCATTGATGACGTGATAGACGAGGCCGAAGAAAAGGACACAAAGGAAATGCAACAGTTCGGTGGTCTTGAATCACTGGATTTGCCTTATGTGAAAACGGGCTTCTTTACCATGATCCAGAAAAGGGCGGGCTGGTTGATTATCCTCTTCCTGAGTGAAATGCTCACTGCTACCGCAATGCAGCACTTCCAGAACGAGCTGGATAAGGTGCTGGTACTCACCATGTTTGTCCCATTGATCATGTCCAGTGGAGGTAATAGTGGTTCACAGGCAGCAACACTTATTATCCGTGCCATGGCCCTTAAGGAGCTTAGTCCCCGTGATTGGTGGTATGTAATGCGCCGTGAGTTGTTTTCTGGTCTTACCCTGGGTATCATATTAGGCACCATAGGTTTTATCCGCATAGCCATCTGGCAATACCTCAATATCTGGAATTATAATATCCACTCCATCACCCAGGCCCATGGCAATATACCCCTTGGTGGCCTTGCAGGTAGCTGGATGTTAGTGGCCTTTACCGTGTCACTATCCCTTATAGGCATTGTGATGTGGGGAACCCTAAGCGGCTCTATGATACCTATGCTACTCAAGAAATTCAAACTCGACCCCGCCACATCATCAGCACCATTTGTGGCTACCCTTGTGGATGTTACAGGTCTGATCATATTCTTCAGCGTGGCTGCAATGATTTTGCACTTGTAAAGTCAAAAGTCAAAATTAAAAAGTCAAAAGAGTCCTTTTGGGGGCTTTTTTTATTCAATGTAAAAGTTAAAAGTCAAAAGTTAAAAATCCTTTCGCGGACTTTTCTATTTAAGGTATATTCAAAAGTTAATAGCTCAAAAAAAGGTACTAAGCCCAATTTCCTAGAATCAGCAATTCCCCCTTGGGCGTTGGCTAGATGCGCTAGCGAAGGGGGGTAGGGGGATGTAAATAAAATATCTAGATGTTTAAACTTCTAATTTTCATCTTGTTAAACCTTGATAATGATGGGCGCCCTGAAAGGGCACAATATACAAGCCCAGGGCATCGCCCTGGGAAGCCATGATGGCTAACGTTTAAAGCCCTGCAAGGGTGACATATAATCGCTAAACATTGCAATTGTATGATAAAACAAATTTGGAAATCCATGAAGCCCTTAAACTAATGACACTACCTTCAGGGATTTTCCTCCCATTTTCCACCCCTCCAATATTCATAATCTTATATTATTACTTCAATTGCCCATAAACCTTACCTTTGCGCAAATTTTCAATAAAATAGCATGGCTTTACAGGCAGGTATAGTGGGGTTGCCCAACGTAGGAAAATCGACTTTGTTTAACGCGGTAAGCAATAGTGCCAAGGCCCAGGCCTCGAATTACCGTTTTTGTACCATTGAGCCTAATATAGGCCAGGTAGACGTTCCGGATGAGCGCATGGCCAAGCTGGCCGAATTGGTTCAGCCTAATCGCACTGTGCCTACATCTATAGAATTTGTAGATATTGCAGGCCTCGTAAAGGGTGCAAGCCAGGGTGAGGGTCTGGGAAATAAATTCCTGGCCAATATCCGCGAGGTAGATGCAATAGTGCACGTTATCCGCTGTTTCGAAGATGAAAACATCTTGCGCGAAGAAGGTGATATTAACCCTATTGGCGATAAGGAAATCATTGATACCGAACTCCAGCTTAAGGACATAGAAAGCGTGGAAAAGAAAATCCAACGCCTGGAAAAAATGATTAAGGCTGGTGACCCTAAGGTGAAAAATGCTATGGCAGTGTTAACCCAATGCAGGGAACACCTGGGTGAAGGTAAAAACATACGTGCGCTGCAACTGGAAGGTGAAGACCGTGAAGCAATTGCCGATATATTTTTACTTACTGATAAACCAGTGCTTTATGTAGCCAATGTAGACGAACCTGCATTGCTTACTGGCAACAAATACAGCGATGCCCTTGTAAAGGTGGCAACTGAAGAAGGTGCACAGGTAATAGTAATGAATAATAATATTGAAGCCCAAATAAGTGAACTGGAAAGCCAGGACGATAAGGAGCTTTTCTTTGCTGAATACGGACTTACGGAACCAGGCCTTAACCGCCTGATACGCAGTGCCTACAAATTGCTGAACCTGGCTACTTATTTTACTGCCGGCGTGCAGGAGGTAAGGGCATGGACCATACATAAAGGATGGAAAGCACCACAGGCAGCAAGTGTGATACATACCGACTTCGAAAAAGGATTTATCAAAGCCGAAGTTATTGCATACAACGATTTTGTGCAATATAAAAGCGAAGCAGCCTGCCGAGATAATGGTAAACTACGCATAGAAGGCAAGGAATATGTGGTGCAGGATGGCGACATTATGCACTTCAGGTTTAATGTATAATCAGCTTATTTATTTCAAATTCATCATCCCATTATGAAGTATATACTCATCATAGCAGCATTGCTTATCAATTGTATGGGGGCAAGGGCGCAGGGAGCGGCAACATTCAATGCCGGTTTTCTGGCTATGCATACCGCAGGCGATTATAGCTATTTCCCTGCCACCGACAATCAAAAACCTAGCACCAGCAATACTACCAAGGTAGGTAAAATTATATCTTATGTTGGTGTGGGTTGTATTGTAGTAGGTGGTGTAGCCCTAACAAGTGGCTGGGCCAAAAAAAATGATGATGGATATGGAGGCAGCTACAAGGAAGCAACAGCAGTGGCCCTGGGTGGACTTACCCTGCTTGCTACCGGATTGGTAACCTATATGATAGGCCACGATAATGACCAACGCCGACTTAAGAATTTTCATATAAAAGGGGATAGCAAAAAGGTCTCGCTGGTTTACAATTTTTAATAGGGTACGGGGAAAGGTTTGTAATGCTCGCAATTATGAAACCAAATTTCAAAAAAATATTTAAAATGTTTATAGGGGTAGTATTAATTACTACCCCTTTCTATTTTATCCAAAACCATAGCTCCAATTCCAATATCGACTATGAAAGGGTGCATCGACAATACCAGGCTGCCCAAAAGAACAAGCACCTTATAGATTCTGTACTAAAAATAGTGCATACCGGTAATGTATTACTAAGGGCAGGCATAGGCCCCGATAGCTATATGATGGCACATATGAACCAAAAGGATAAAACCTATAGCCATTGTGGGTTGGTGGTGATAGAAGACGGCTATCCATTTGTTTACCATTGCCTTGGTGGGGAAGACAATCCTGATGCACGGCTAAGGCGGGATTCGATACAAACTTTCCTGAACCCCTTCCATAACCTGGGAATGGGAATAGTGGATTATGATATTGACAGCACCCACCTGCAAAGTCTGGTTGAAATAATAAAAGGATATTACCATGCCCGGCCAAAATTTGACCTGAAATTTGATTTGGCGACTAGTGACCGGCTTTATTGTTCAGAATTTGCATATAAAGCCCTTGATAGTGCCATGGCCGATAGCACATACATAGCTCCCACCATTGCAATGGGTATCACTTTTGTAGCTATTGATAATCTTTATTTGAATAAACATGCCAGGGTAGTATGTCAGTTGAAATTTGAATAGATTGGCTCTGGTTTGAATTGCGCAATGAAAAATACATACCCCTACCCCCTTCGCTCCGGCTCAAAGCTTGTGCTCCCAGGGTGAATGAAGCCGCATCTGTCAGTACCTCTTTCTGCGGTCAGACGGATATGGCTTGGCGAGTTCTTGCCTGTATCGCCAATTCCAATTGGTCTGACCACCCGAAGCGGTGCTGACCAATTGGAATCCCATAATCCAAATTTCAATTATTGCCTTACCATTATTCCGTTGCTCTAAAAATCTTAATAGAGGCAAAACAGCCTAATGCCCTTGAAGCGGCTATTCCCCCTTTAGCGCAAGCCTTGTGCACAAGCGAAGGGGGCAAAGGGGATGTAAATTTGTTAGCTTCAATCTCTACAACAAGTAGTGTTTTGAATAATATCGTAACTTCGCAGGCAAATCATTTAAGTACATGAGGAAGTTTTTGGGCACACTGTTGGCAATGTTGCTGGTACAGTCATTATTGTCGGGATGTAGTAATTCCGCACCTAAAGAAGTGGCGCAAAACTGGCTGACCAGTTTTTACAGGATGGACTTTGATGCAGCCAAAAAACTATCAACCGAGGATGCGAAAAAAATGCTGTCCACCTTCCAGATCCTTAGCCCAGACCAGACCGACTCTTTTAAAAAAGAGTTAAAAAAAGTAACTGTAAAGGTGAAGAATGTACGTGTATTGGGCGACTCAGTGGCTGTAGCCACCTATGTAATGACTGATGTGCCAGATAAGGAAGAAAGGCTAAACCTGGTGAAACAAAGCGGAAAATGGTTGGTACAATACTCAAAATCAGACAATCGTACACCGGTTGATACAAGTTTTATGAATATGGATGTAGATACTACCAATAGCGGTAATGCCCCTGCCGAAAGTACCATCTCCGACTCTTCTAAAAGATAGCATTATAAACCTATAAATAAATTTGGTGATTTAGTTAGTTATACAGAACTTTATCATTCAATCTTAATTTACTGCTTATGAACAAGACTATCCAAAAGCGGTGTGTTTTCGTGCTCAAATCAATGATGTGGTCATTAGTATTCTATTGCACCCTCATGATTGTATTCAATTGGGATGATTTAAGTGGTGTGGTAACGGGTAAGAACGCTATTACTATTGTAAATAGCAATCAGGTATTACCATTATCGCATAATGTAGATAACCCTGAAGTAGTGCAACCCAATATTTCTAAAAATCCAGGTATCATACCTATAATCTTCAAGGTGGTGAAGACTGTAAGCGGATTAATGAATTAATTCAATCTTTAATCAAGCTTACCCCAGGCCATCCTTATTTCGGGTTTATTAAATTTCATATACCTTATTAGTGAGGCATAAACCGACCTGCGGTCGTCATAATCACCGCTTTCTATAAAGCCCGATTTGTATTCCTTATAGCCCGGCTCACCATATAGGTAAGTTTTTGTGAGTTCATGCCGCCTGCCCACTTTGTAGCAAACAGTATTGGTAAGTGTGAAATCGAAAACGGTATCAGCAACTTTACCGGCAGCCTTGCCAAAGTTTTCGTTGTAATCGTTATAGATAATATAGGTATTATTGTTGTGGGTATAGGTATTGTAGTTATGAAACTGCCTGTCGTAAACCTGTGGGGGCATATCTGCAAACATTGCTTGCTCCTGCCACCTTTTCGACTCATTGAAAAAGCCATAATAATATGCCTCATGGCTCACAAAATATTGACTGAAGGGCAACATGGTTCCCCATATTTCGGCACCATCATCATTAAGCTGGGTAATGGCAATATTGTTGAGGTAGGTTTCGTAAATCTTCAGGCGCTTATCAATATGCAGGCCACTAATACTTGATGTGGAACTTGTGGAACCCAGCATTGCCGAGGCTGCAAGGCTACCAATATTGTTATAATTCCGGCAGAATGAGGTGGAAATAAGGGTAGTCAATCCGTTTTCGTTCGTAAACATTTTTGCAGGTAGTCCCTCATAGAAAGCCGTGGTATCTTTTGTAGTATTCTGTGCGTTTACTGCATTTTGATTCCTGATACGGCTAAGGCCGAAATCGAGGCTGTACTCATCAAACTTCAGGAAGAGGCATGCCTGGAGGCTGGTAGCCTGGAGGTCAATACCATTGCGCATTATGCCATCAGTATAGCTAAGCAAGAGGAGGTTGAGGTTATGGGCAAATTCATTGTAGGTAAAATTGGTATAAAAAGGATAGATGTCTTTCGTTACATCAATCATTTTGACCAGTGGTGTTTTGGCATTATTGGGCATATAGTATAGGGCCATAAAATGATCGTAAATACTTACACTGGGGTCGTATACGCCTTCGTGGCTGGGGGTACCATTCATCGCTATTTTGGAAAGGGCTATACTTACCACAATGCCGTTGGACTGGATCTCTGCCCCTAATACCGACATATAGTCATAATCTTTGCGAGGCACTTCAAGTGGCAAATGCTTTACCATATTATGGTTGCCATCATAATAGTCGATCCCTACACTACATTCCTTAAACTGCATCTGGTCAGTACTAATCAATACTGCATAGTTATTATCCTTCTTGTTTTTCATTACGAAAAACTTAGCTGGCTTGTCTACCCCACCACTCTCCCCTAGTACTTTTTCCTCTATCAGGCTACCATCATGACTATTAAAACGTAGCCTCACTATTTCCATCCAGTTGAGGTGAACCTGCTCTATAAATAGCACCGCCTCATCATTAATATCATATAGCCCTTTGAACAGCGATGATTTGAAATTATTAATATCCAGCTTACCACATGGGTGCTTTTTCTCAGCCACCTGCTTGCAGCCGGAATCGAAAACGAATACATGCACCGACTTGCCTATCTCGAAATGGAAGAGGAGGGTATTGCCATTTTTCATACATAGCACCTTGTTCCAGCCGGTTTCGGGGAGGTCTACAGGGGTGGTTTGGTTCCAGTTAGTAGATTGCCCCAGGGTATTGAATGCCAAAAGGAGGAATAGTAGGGTGATGAAATGTTTCAGGTTATTCATAGATCCGGTGTTTTGTATTTCAGGGCTTTAAATTAGTTAAAAAGGATAATGTAAGGATGTGTAGGGTAGGAAATATTTTTACCCTGGTGTGGTTATTTTACGATGTTCCGGTAGGGACATCCGGAACGGATAATAAAATCCCTTCTTTGAAGGCATTCAGCATTCCTGAAGTTTAACCAATATTTCCCATTCAGCCTGCACCACAATAGCAGAGTGACTAAAACGGTCGACCGCTATTGGCCTCACCCCCGGCCCCTCTCCGAAAAAGGAGAGGGGTGACAACGCAGGCAAGGTTATTTGTTCACATTCAATTTTTAGATTTTTTTTATGGCAACAGTATAACGGTAGGGTAATGATTGCCCCAAATACCCAAAAAATGTGCTTGGGGCATTTTGGAATGGATATAATTGATTATCAACACAATAGCAGAAAATAAAATGCCCCATTATTGCCCCATTTGGGGTATTTGGGTCATTTTGGGCCGCTGTTGGTGTTTTCACCAACAACCCTTTCGTTTAGCAAATTCGAATACCAGATACACCTATCGAAATGGCTAACCTCGAAAGTTGTTGGTGAAAACACCAACAACAGCGTGCGGGGAAGTCAAATAATGGAATCCTCATTGGTCAGCACCACCTTGGGGGGTAAGACCAATGTAGATTGGCGCAGTTGGCTACCTGCGCCATTTACATCCCCCTTCACCCCCTTCGCTGGCGCACAAGGCCAACGCTAAAGGGGGAATTGCCGCTTCAAGATTATTGGGCTGTTGTAATACTATTAGGATTTTTTATGGCAACGGATAAGTGGTAGTGCCATGATTGCCCCAAATACCCCAAAATATGCTGATGGGGCATTTTTTGAATACAGATAATTGATTATCAGCACAATAGCGAAAATTAAAATGCCCCATTATTGGCCCATTTGGGGTATTTGGGGCATTTTGGGCCGATGTTGGTGTATTCACCAACATCGGCGTGCGTGGAAGTCAAATAATGGAATCCCTATTGGTCAGCACCGTTTAGGAGGGTTAGACCAATGGGTATTAGTGATACAGGGAAAAGCTCTAAGGTGGGTCTAAGCTTATGACTACGACCCTGTTGGCGACTGCACTATGGAACAATATGGCTTTTCCACTTTTCCGTTGATATTACAAAATGTTAATATCATGTGCATTTCATGTTTTATTAATATTAGTTTGAAATATTGGTTGGTGAAAACTCGCTACCTTTAAATAAGCAATTATTTAATAATTCCAAACCACAAACAAGTATGCATATGCTTTGGCGAAAGTTCAGCGGAGAACCCCTGAGGGTTCCGGTAAAAAAGGCGGTAGAGGACACTATTGTAAGGGAAAGAGAAGCAGGTTACAAACTTAAAGTATGTATAGGCACCGACAGCCAGGTAAGGGGTGCAGATACAGAGTTTGCCACTGTAATTGTTTTCCTAAGAGAAAAACGTGGTGGGTTTATGTTTATCAGTAATGAAAAATCCCAACAGGTATTTACAATCAAGGAAAGAATGCTACTCGAAGTGGCAAAAAGCATTGAAATTGCCTATGAACTTTGTGACCTCTTCAACCAATATGATGTGGATATGGAAGTGCATGCCGACATCAATACCAATCCACAGTTTAAGAGTAATGAAGCCCTGAGGGAAGCCATGGGCTACATTATGGGTATGGGTTATGCCTTTAAAGCCAAACCCGATGCCTTTGCCAGCAGTTGCTGTGCTGATAAAATGGTGAACTGATAAGAGGCCGTTCTTACAGTAACGAATATATACTATTTACCATAGCAGGGGAGCCAAGCCCCTGGGTGGCATTATCTCCCCAAAAAAATAGAGACAGGTTACTTTTTTCCAATTAAACTCAAATCCTGTAATTTCCGCCCAAGCTCATCATTACCTGCTAGTTTTAGAAAATCATCCTGTAAACCTAATGCTCTTAGTACATTAAAATAGGCGATCATAGAAACACTACCATTGCCTTTCTCAATTTTATATAGTGTGGTGCGGTCTATCCCTGCCCTTTCTGCTACCTGCTGCATTGTCAGTTTCCGTCTTTTTCTTGCCAGTCTATAGTTTTCACCCACCTGCTCAAACAACTTTTGGTGCTTTGGAAACAGGATTTG